>JAXHTV010000007.1:0-102073 GCA_034189865.1 Pseudomonadota bacterium
GATCTCATTCACAGTATCGCCGACGCGCTGCAATTCATCTCCTACTATCACCCGCTTGATTTCATCCACGCAATCCACGAAGCCTACCAGCGGGAAGAAAACCCGGCGGCCAAGGACGCCATGGCGCAAATCCTGATCAATTCCCGCATGTGTGCGGAAGGTCATCGGCCCATCTGCCAGGACACGGGCATTGTCACGGTGTTCATGAAAGTCGGCATGAATGTGCAATGGGATGATGCAACGCTGAGCCTTGAGGAGATGGTGAACGAAGGTGTCCGCCGCGCCTATCAACACCCGGATAACGTTTTGCGGGCCTCCATCCTGTCGGACCCGGCCGGAAAACGCCAGAACACGCGCGACAACACTCCGGCGGTCATTCACACCCAAATCGTTCCGGGCGATACGATCGATGTTCAAGTGGCCGCAAAGGGCGGTGGCTCCGAAGCTAAATCCAAATTCGTGATGCTCAATCCCTCCGATTCTATTGTGGACTGGGTCCTCAAAACGGTGCCGAGCATGGGGGCCGGATGGTGCCCGCCAGGCATGTTGGGCATCGGCATCGGCGGGACAGCGGAAAAAGCCATGTTACTGGCCAAGGAATCGCTGATGGACCCGGTGGATATTCAGCAATTGATCAGCCGTGGCCCAAGTAACCGGGCCGAGGAATTGCGTCTGGAAATATTCGATAAGGTCAACGCACTGGGTATCGGTGCCCAAGGGCTGGGTGGTCTGACGACCGTAGTGGATGTCAAGGTCCGGGACTATCCCACCCATGCCGCCAACTTGCCTGTAGCCATGATTCCCAATTGCGCCGCCACCCGGCACGCACACTTTGTGCTCGACGGGTCGGGCCCAGCCGAACTGACACCCCCCAAACTCGAAGACTGGCCGGAAATCACCCGAGAGGTTTCCGACGCCCGGCGGGTCAATCTCGACACCCTCACCCCGGAGGATGTCAGCCAATGGAAATCCGGCGACCGCCTGTTACTCTCCGGCAAAATGCTGACCGGGCGG
Organism: Pseudomonadota bacterium; assembly: GCA_034189865.1. Taxonomy (NCBI): domain Bacteria; kingdom Pseudomonadati; phylum Pseudomonadota; species Pseudomonadota bacterium. Next base: position 1,015 of record JAXHTV010000007.1, read on the forward strand.
GATGCGGCCCACAAGAAAATGGTGGATCTCCTCAACAACGGCGAAAAACTGCCGGTGGATTTCACCAACCGCTTCATCTACTACGTTGGACCCGTCGATCCGGTGCGGGAAGAAGTCGTCGGTCCGGCCGGTCCCACGACAGCCACCCGCATGGACAAATTCACCCGGACGATGCTGGAACAAACCGGCCTGCTCGGCATGATCGGGAAGGCGGAACGCGGTCGCGTGGCAATCGACGCCATTCGCGATCACCGGGCGGTATATCTGATGGCGGTCGGTGGCGCTGCTTATCTCGTCTCCAAGGCGATCCGCAAAGCCGAAGTCAAGGCGTTTCCCGAACTGGGCATGGAGGCGATCTACGAGTTCGAGGTCGAGGATATGCCCGTGACCGTGGCCGTGGATGCCGCAGGGGAGTCGGTACACCACACAGCGCCCAAAGTGTGGCAGGCCAAAATCGGCAAAATACCCGTAACCGAAGCTTAGGCGAGCCGGCACGGCGCTCGTGTCGCGATTCCGCCTTATTCACTGACGAAAACGCCGCTCGACTGAGCGGCGTTTTTCTGTATCGACAGGTAGGTCAGGGCAGTGGCGGACGCGTAGTCGCGACACTGGGTGGCAATATCGGGTAAGTCACCTGGGGTTGTTCCCCGGTCAAACTCATCAAGAAAGCCGCGATTTTGCTCACTTCATCTTCCGACAGTTGCATGCCCAATTGGCTTTCCGCCATCACGGTCACCGCTTGTTCTAGATCCCAGATGCGTCCGGTATGAAAATAAGGCGCCGTCAGCGCGATATTTCGCAAGCTCGGAACCTTAAATGCGAACTCGTCGCCGGCGCTGTGGGTCACTTCGTAGCGTCCCTTGTCCGCGGGCGGCAGCAGATCCACGCCCGGGTCCTTGACCGCGCCAAAGCGAGCGTACATCCGCCCCCCCATATTGAGACCACCGTGACAGGCACCGCAGCCTTTATCCAGAAAAAGTTCCAACCCCGCCTTTTGATCGCTGGCCAGGGCGTTCGCGTCGCCTCGCAAGTACTGATCGAAAGGTGCCTTGGGCGTGATGAGAGTCGCCTCAAAAACCGCGATCGCCTTGGTGATATTGGCGTAATTGATCGGATCCGCCTCGCTGGGAAACGCCTGCTGAAAAGCATCGTGATAGCCTGGAATGCCTTTCAGTTGGGCCACCGCGTCGGTCTCGGTCATCCCCATTTCGATGGGATTGATAATCGGGCCGCCCGCCTGTTCTTCGAGATCTTTTGCCCGGCCATCCCAAAACTGATCGATATTGAACACTGCATTGAAAACCGTCGGTGCGTTTCGGCCGCCGCGCTGGGCTTCGTGCCCGATGGATGTCGGTCGGCTGTCCGCGCCAGCTAAACCGATTTGATGGCAGGTGTTGCAACTGACATTGTGTGCCTTGGACAAACGCGGTTCGAAGTAAAGCATGCTGCCGAGCTTCACCTTGGCCGGTGTCGCCGGATTGTTCGGAAGCGCAGGCGCTGAGAGTGGAATAGGCTCGAAAACCTGCTGCGCACGCTGCATCAACGGATCCGCACCGGCCGGTGCGACAAAACCGGTGACGCCAGCCGCCATAAGCAAAAAGTATCCAAGACGATTTTTCATCGGGATCACCCTCCAAGCCGTGGCCTTGTCTAGTAACATTCACGCATTCCCCTGCCGTCTGCAGAAAAGCGACGGTCGAGGGTCAGTAACGAGTCTCGGACGGCCTAACGACCCACTGCGGGGTATCGCCAGCACATATAGCTGTAGGTGGGGGGGAGCGCGCTTAGAAAATCGAACGCCGCCCTGACGGACGGCGTTCTTCTTCGGGTTTTAAGCGGGCGCTTTCTGGGTCGGGTTAGCGGGCCCTTGTCGAGCTGCATCGACTAAGGCGGGAATACCGCTTTTTCCGTTGGCTTCCCGCGCCAGTTCGCGCTCACGGTCATTCGCCCAGTGGGCGTCCCACTCCAGCAGCTTCGGCGTCATAATGCGGTACCACAACGGCGGCACCAAGGCGATCAAGAACGCTGTGATGTAACCGGTCGCGTACATCGGCGCATCTTTGTAGGGTTTCAGATCCCAAAACTCCACACTGGCGTCGGCGTGATGATGAGAATGCCGACCGATGGCCACCGTGTACCAATAGGTCGCCCGGTTATTGGTGTTCCACGAATGACGCGGTTGAACAGGATCTGCCGGATCACGGACCAAACCGTAGTGCTCCGTGTAGTTGGCCAATTCTAGTACCACGTGCACGGCCAAGGCGTTGATGAGGAATAACACCACGCCGAGAATACCAGCGGCCCAGAAAGCGAACAGCACAATCGCCGCTTCCATGGCATAACTTCTCACCAAACGATTGCGCCAACCGTAAGGAGCCGCGCCGATCTTTCGGCAACGATCGGCTTCCAACCGCCAGCAATTCCGGTACTGACCGATAATGGAGCGCCACACGAAGTGGTAAAAACTCTCACCGCGCACCGCCGTGGCCGGATCAGCCGACGTCGCCACCGTCGCATGGTGTCCATAGGGATGCTCGATGGAGAAGTAGGTCATCATGCTGAAGGCTTCGCCCAGCCGGCCCATGAAAAACGAAAAAGGCTGCTCTGTCCGGTGGGTTAGCTCATGACCGATCACGATGGCGCCATTTACGGTCGCCACGATCAACGCGCCCGTGGCGCCGAGATAGTCAAACCACGTATTGTTGGCGTGGGCAGCGATCATGTCGTACCCGAAAATGCTCTCGACGAAGGCGGCTATCCCGAGAAAATCGCCTGGCACCGTGGCTTGGCGAATCACCCAGCAAAAGAGCAAAAACGCGACAACAATAATCGGTACGACCGAGTACATCATCCCGTAGAAAATGCCCGGGCGAGCATACTCGTATTCGCGATCATCATCGCCCAGGAGCATATCGCCGACAAAGAACACAACCACAAACGCGATAGTCACCTGCCACATGGCAGCACCGCCCAAGATCATTGCCACGCAGGCAGCAATCCCTAAAGTGGGCAAAGCGTAGAATCGCGCATATGCCCAGAAACCCGCCTTGACGGGTTGGTCATTAACTTGAGTATTCATCACTCCTCCTTTTTAAACGCAACCGGTGGAATTACTGAATCAGTCATAACACCTGTTACTCTCAATTTGCGTCCTGACTATTGTGATTGTTTTGTGACGCGAATTTGTTGGTAATCACTAAATCACTCTTCACTAATATACATCCACTGCTTCTAAAAAAAAATGCGACATATTGTCGCGGACACAGCGCCATTACCACACACCAATTGAAGGTTCAATCGCATCGGTGATCACGCCAAGGGTGTGTGAATAGTGGCCATCGCCTGCGCCCCGATCGATCGAGCTCCGCCTGACAGCCAAGAGGCGAACCAACCGGCCAAGAGAAACGACCGGCGGCCGATCGCTGAATTGCAGAGAAGATCTCCTGCCACGCATCCGTCGCCGACGATCCAAATGGGATACTGTACCCCACCACCTAACCTTCGCGTTCAATATCACTGAACATCGGTCGATATCTACACATGGTCCGGTCGTCTCTGTCGTCGCAATCAATTGAGATCGGTCCACGCCGATCTAGAAGACTCGCACCACCAAACGAATATGCCATGGATTATCACGTACAGAGAACAGAAGACGGTGAGACCATTGGTCCCCAGGTCATTCTAGATAAGGTCCTAAACGCTTTACCGGACATCGTCGTCATAACCGACGGCGGAATCGGCACCGACTCTGGACCGCGAATCGAATTTGTCAATCAGGCGTTTGGCGAATTTCTCGGTAAACACCCCCAGGACATCGTCGGCTTACCGGTCAGCCAGTTTCTGAAATCCTATTTTGGCGATGCGACTCGCACACGATTCCGAACGCTGATAACTCAAGGCAGCCCGGCGCAGACTCGTCTGGTGCGCACCCAGGACGACGGGGCTAAGCAGTACGTTGAGTTTCACGTCGTCCCGATCCTCGATCCGCACGGCCAACTCAAACACATGATCGGCGTCGGTCGAGACGTAACCCAACAATGCGACGCTCTGGCCAAAGCAGTCGAGAGTGAAGCCTATTACCGCGCCATCTTCGATCAAAGCCCTCACCCCGTGATGATTTTCTCACCGGCGGGTGAAATTCTCTCGTGCAATCAAGCGGTCCTCGACCGTTTAGGGATCAATATGCACGAGCTGCGAAAAAAGTCTTTCGCCGAACTCGTCCATCCGAGTGACCTCCAGGCCTCCTTTGAACATTTTAAGGAGGCGGCGTGCGGCAAAACGCCCGCGCCGCTGGTGGCCCGCGGACGCAACCGCGATGGAGAATATGTCGAGGCGGCCATCACCGACGTGCCCATCGTACTGGACGGAAAAATCGTCGCGGTCGTGGCCATGATGAACGATCTTACCCAGCTTCGCCGTCTGGAAGAACGATTACGCTTATCCGCCAACGCGTTGGCAAACATCGCAGAAGCCGCGGTGATCACCACGCCTGATTTGTCGGTAATATCCGCAAACCGCGCGTTCACTTCGATCACCGGCTATATGGAAGCCGAGTTTGTCGGCCGCAGTCCCCTCGAACTCTGGGCCGACGATGCCGACCAACCTTCGACAGAAGAGGTGCGCCTTGCGATCGAGCGCGACGGTTATTGGCAAGGAGAAACCAAGAACCGACGAAAAAGCGGTGAAACGTACCCAAGTCTAACGGCCATCAGCGCCGTCCGGGACCAACAAGATCGTATTACGCATTTTGTTGGGGTGTTTAGCGATGTCTCGAAATTCAAGGCATACGAGGAACGCCTGGAACATTTGGCGCACCATGACAGCTTGACCAACCTCCCGAACCGCGCCATGTTCGAGTGCCACGTCAACACGGCGATTTCCCGCTCCAAGCGTAACGGAAAGCCGTTTGCGCTGATGTTCTTGGACCTGGATCAGTTCAAAGCCGTCAACGATTCGCTGGGGCACCGCGCCGGAGACGAATTGCTGCGCAGTGTCGCAAAACGCTTGAGCGAATCGTTGCGCGGCACAGATGTCGTCGCCCGCTTAGGTGGTGACGAGTTCGGAATGCTGCTGGGGGACCTGACAAGCTCAACGGACGCCGCCCGGGTGGCGGAGAAAGTACTAACGGCCTTATCGACGCCTCATTTACAACCGAGCTACGAGCTGTTCACTTCAGCCAGCGTCGGCTTGGCGATCTACCCCGACGATGGCGAAGAGCCGCTCACGTTGCTCAAGAATGCCGATGCCGCCATGTACCTGGCTAAAAAGGAAGGGAGGAATACTTACCGGTTCTTCTCTGCCGATATCAACGCCAAGGCCCATGAATATTTGGTACTTGCGAACAACCTGCGCCACGCCTTGGAGCGCAATGAGTTTCATCTACTCTTTCAGCCGGTTGTGGACCTGTCTACCGGCAGAATCATCGGCGCCGAAGCGCTGCTGCGCTGGACACATCCTGAGTCTGGCCTGGTCAGCCCGGCCACATTCATCCCCATCGCCGAGACCACGGGACTGATCGGCGTGATCGGCGAATGGGTGCTATACGAAGCCTGCCGGCAAGCCACACAATGGCAACGATTGGGGCATCCGCCCGTTCGGGTTGCAGTGAACCTTTCGGCGCGTCAATTCCGGGAACCCGGATTGGTAGAAAAAATCGAAGCGGTTCTGGCCGAAACGGGCTTGGCGCCGCAATGGCTGGAACTGGAAATCACCGAAACGATGATGATGGAAAACCCCGAACGGGTGAAAACCATACTCGGCGAACTCCACGCCCGTGGCATCAGCATCGCAATCGATGATTTCGGAACAGGATACAGCTCCCTAAGCTATCTGAAGGCGTTTCCCTGTGACTTCGTGAAAATCGACCGATCATTTATCGATGGCGTCCCGAAGGACCAAAACGACATTACCATTACCGAGACCGTGATCGGGATGGCGCAACGGCTGGGAATGCGGGTCATCGCGGAGGGTATCGAAACTTCGGAGCAATTAGAATTTCTCCGTCGCGGCGGTTGCGAAGAGGGTCAAGGGTTCCTGTTCAGCAAACCGTTGCCACCGGGCCAGATCGCGAAACTCCTTGGACAAACCCACTCGCTATTCCCATTGACCCGGTAACCACCTTCACGAGCTCCCGCGACGCAACCGGGCATGGCCGAAAATCGGCCATCAGCAACGGATTTTTAGGCCACCGTCTCTCTTGGCCGAGTACATTTTGTCGTCCGCCAAACGGATTAGCTCGTCGCCGGTGACAAATTGCTCAGGTCCGGTCTGCGCCAGGCCGACACTGAGACTGCATGCCGGACCGCACTCGCTGCAAGCCTCTACGATCCGCTGACCAAGAAGCTCTGCGTTACCCAGATGGCAATCCGGCAGGATCACACAGAATTCATCACCGCCGTATCGACAGGGGATATCGACCTCCCGAATGTTGGCTCGCAGACAGCAGGCGAGATTTTTCAACACTTCATCGCCTTTGACGTGGCCATACTTGTCATTAATTTCCTTAAAACAATCCACATCAATGTAGATCATCGATAAAGGGGTTTGGCGTCGTTTGGCCACAGCGATTTCCCGCGCCAACATCTCGTGCATGGCCCTTTTGTTGTAGAGCTCGGTCAACGGATCACGTTTAGCTTGATCTTCAAGTTGCCGGGTTCTCTGAGCCACCTTCTCTTCGAGGCTTTTAGCGTAGATCTCGGTGCGCTTCTGCGCGGTTTCGATCTCGCCGACCAAACTGTCGATATAGGTATCAAACACCAAAGTCGTATCGAAATAGATGAGCCGATCCAACGTTTCAGCGAGAAACCGAAAGCGCTGCCGATCCTCGATCGCCGTATCGAGCTGTTGAATCAATAGTTCTTTTAAGCTCCGAACGGCCGAGAGGTAAAGCTTCGGTTCAACTCCGATTCGCTTGTGGACCATACCGATCCGCAAGCGATTATTGACATACTCGCGGTCATAGCGCCCCGAGAATAAATCGACAATGTAGTTCCGCTGAGCCGTTCGTAACCTTTGGAGGGTGTCGGCGTCACCAATCAACAGCGAAATTTCGTCGATTGAGGTCTGGCGATCATAGAATTCATCAACAATCAGGTCGATACGGCTCTCAATGAACTCTTTCATTCCATAGAGTTGCTCAAGCGCCTCGAATGTAAGACCCAACAGATCCATGCGATTTTGGATCTCAACGTCGCTGACCCGCATTTGCTCAAGGAGGGTTCTGTCGGTTCGCCTCACACTACCTCTCCTAACACCAAATAAGATGCTGTGGAACAACGATCATCCGGCCACGACTGCTTCAGATAACCAGCACACCGATCCATGCGTTTTTATCGGCCGCCTGGTAGCCTAACTTGATCATCGACGTCCAACTGGGGGACCCCATCGACTTTCAATGGCGCTAACGAATGGTTAACATCACGCCACCCAAGACCATGGCCATCACTAAGCAACTACGTTTCCATCGCCTGGTTGTTCAATCTGGCGTCAATTTGCTCAAAAAAGAACACAACCGTTATCGAAGAGCAAAGTACAATCGAAAACAATGTTTAGCTCTAGTAACCACCAATATCGGCAATAACCCCAGTTTCTTTCACCCAAAAGACTGATTAGATTTTCTACCCGCCCAATACCCACGCATGGCGACTTGTATCGCGCCGGTAAACTGCGAAAACGAAGCGCTAAAGGACGCGGGCGTTGTTGCGCAGCAACTCTGCTTTTCAACCTGCCAGAAGGAACCTTTAATTCGTCGGTTCGTCTATGACAATCGTCGGGGCATGGAAACCATCAGCCGCCCGCGCGCCGTCGTTCCACGCAACGGGCCAAGACCCATATAATCAGGCACGGGAATCATCGGCCATCGGCCGGGTGCTGAGTGAATCAAAAGGAGATCCCAGTGATTTCTGTGCGAGGTTTAAGCCGCCGCTACGGTGATTTCACGGCGGTAGACGGAGTATCTTTCGAAATCGGCCAGGGTGAGATTGTGGGGCTGCTTGGCCACAACGGCGCCGGAAAAACCACGATCATGAAGATGCTCACGGGCTATCTTGAACCCAGCGGCGGCCGCATCCATATCGACGGACTCACGTGGCCGGAACACGGCCCGGACATCAAAGCGAGGCTCGGCTACCTGCCGGAAAGCCTGCCGGTTTACGCGGAACTCACGGTAGCGGACTACCTGCAATTCACCGCCGCCATGCGGGGACTCAAGCCATCCGGCCGTGGACCTGCCATTCGCCGGGCCATGATGGAAACGGATCTGACAGACAAGGCCCTGCAGCCCATCGCCACCCTCTCACGCGGCTACAAGCAACGGGTGGGGGTGGCACAAGCCATACTCCACAGACCCAAGCTACTGATTCTCGATGAGCCCACGAACGGGCTGGACCCGTCCCAAACGCAGCACATGCGGGAGCTGATCAAAAGCTTATCGGCGCAGGCCACGGTGATCCTCTCCACTCACATCATGCAGGAGGTCGACGCCATCTGCGATCGGGCGTTGATTCTTCGCAACGGCCGTTTGGTGGTGAACGAACGACTGGAGGCTTTGCGCCAAAGCAACCAACTCCGCCTATGCACTGACGCTGACAGCGAACGCGTGGATGCGCTGCTGGCCGGCTGCGAAGGCGTCCAACGCCTCGGTACGGAAAACACCGGCTCTGCATATCGTCATCGGCTGCAGGTAACGGGCAGCGAAACCGAAATAGCAGCCGCCGAGGTCGCCCAGCGCCTGATCGGCGGCGGACAGAAACTATTCGAACTGGCCAGGGAACAACGGGACCTGGAAACGGTATTCCGCGAAGCAAATGCCAAGGAGGATCTCTTCCATGCGGCTTGATCAAGATATTCGTCGCATTGCAGGAAAAGAGCTCACGCTCTTTTTCTCCTCGCCGATTGCTTATCTTTTTTTAGCCACCTTCGCAGCGATTACGCTGTTTGTGTTTTTCTGGGTGGACGCGTTCTTCGCCCGGAACATTGCCGATGTTCGGCCATTGTTCGAGTGGATGCCGGTGTTGTTGATTTTCCTCTCGGGCGCTCTGACGATGCGCATGTGGAGTGAGGAACGACGCACGGGCACGCTGGAATTCGTCCTCACCCTGCCGGTGAGTACTACCCGCTTTGTGCTGGGTAAATTCGTCGCTTGCCTGAGTTTGCTGCTACTGGCCCTGATTTTGACCGCGCCCCTGCCGCTCACGGTGGCTTGGATCGGCAACCTGGATTGGGGTCCAGTCGCTGCGGCCTATCTCGCCACAGTGCTGATGGGCGCGGCCTATCTCAGTATTGGTTTGTTTGTCAGTGCGCGCAGCGACAGTCAGATTGTCAGCCTGATCTTGACCACACTGGTCTGTGGTGTGTTCTACCTGCTGGGCGCCAACCTGCTTACGGATTTTCTCGACAATCGTCCCGGCGAATTATTGCGTTCGCTGGGCAGCGGTTCACGCTTCGATTCCATCACCCGGGGCGTGCTTGATTTGGGTGATCTCTACTTTTATCTCAGCATCACCACCGCTTTTCTCACCTTGAACGTCTTCTCGCTTGAGCGATTGCGCTGGTCGTCCGGCACCCGCTCGGTGCACCACCGACGCTGGCGGGCGCTGGCGGGCTTATTGGTCGCCAATGCGTTGCTGGCCAACGCGTGGCTGACCGAGTTGCCCAACCTGCGCTGGGACCTCACGGAGGGCCGACTCTATTCTTTGTCCGAAACGACCCGGGAACAGCTGGCACAGCTCGAAGAACCCTTGCTGATTCGCGGTTACTTCAGCGCTAAGACCCACCCCCTTTTGGCGCCACTGGCCCCACAGCTTCAGGACTTGATACGGGAATACGCTGCCGTCGGCGGTGACCGTGTCCGGGCTGAAATCGTCGATCCTGCCAGTGAACCGAACCTGGAAGACGAAGCGAACAAGCGTTATGGCATCCGACCGGTGCCTTTGCAGGTAGCGGATAAGTATCAGTCCTCACTCGTTAACTCCTATTTCGATGTACTCATTGAGTACGGCGATCAGTACCAGGTGCTCGGTTTTTCCGATCTCATCGAAATCAAAGTCCGCGGCGAAGCCGATGTGGATGTACAGCTGCGCAACCCGGAATACGACATCACCCGGGCCGTTAAGAAGGTGGTCTCGAGCTTTCGCTCCGGAGGCGATTTGTTCGGGAGCCTGCCTGAGGGCGTGACCCTGACCTTCTACGCGTCGGACGATTCCCGGCTGCCGGAGCAACTGGTGAAATTTAAATCGACCGTGCGTTCCTACCTAAACGAACTCAACCCGGAAGCACGTGAGAAACTTGCCGTGCAATGGCTCGACCCGGCTCAGAACGGCGGTGCCATCGCCCGGCAAATCGAAGAAGACTACGGCTTCATGCCCATGGCAACGAGCTTGTTCGATACCGAACAGTTCTACTTTTACATGACACTGAGCAACGGCAAGCAAATCGTCCAACTGCCCCTGCCCGAAGACCTCAGCGTGGAAGCGTTCGATCGGCTGATGGACAACGGCCTGATGCGCTTTGCCAGCGGCTTCCTGAAAACGATTGCCCTGGTCACGCCGCCGGCCGATCCGGCCATGATGCAATACGGCATGGGGGGCGGAGCCCGCCAGTTCAACCAACTGAGAACGGTGCTCAGTGAGAATTTCAATCTCAGCGAAACCGACCTGACCAGTGGCCGCGTACCACTCGAGGCCGATGTATTGCTGCTGGTTGCCCCGGAATCGTTGGACAACACGCAACTGTTCGCCATCGATCAATTCCTGATGCAAGGCGGCACCGTGATTGCCGCGACGGCGCCGGTGGCTGTTGAACTGGGCAATCAACGGCTGGTCGCCACGGAGTATGACAGCGGGCTCACCGACTGGCTGGCTCACCATGGCCTGGCCATGCCGCAAGCATGGGTAATGGACCCTCGCAACGCCGCATTTCCGCTGCCGGTCACCCGGAACGTGGGTGATTTCAGCTTCCAGGAAATGGCTATGCTGGACTACCCCTACTTTGTCGACGTACGAGGCGAAGGACTCAATGCGGACCACCCCATTGTCTCCAGCCTGCCCCAAATCACCATGGCCTGGGCCTCGCCCATCGAGATCGACCCACAAGCCCCGGCGCAGCGGAACTGGGTGGAATTGATGCACAGCTCCGCCGAGGCGTGGCGCTCTACCGATTTGGACGTGATGCCCCGGCTGGACACCCAAGGGCGCGCCGACTATCAACCGCAAGGCGAACGCGGCCCCCATACCCTGGGGGTGCTGACACAAGGTCGGTTCGAATCGTATTTTGCCGCTCGCCCCTCACCACTTTTGGCGGATGAGTCCTCGGCCCAGAACGATGCCTCCATAGCGACGGAAACCGTGCCGGACAACCCGGCGACCATCAGCGGCGTGATCGAAAAATCCGCCGAATCGGCACGGTTGATCGTGTTCTCATCCAACGAATTTCTGGCCGATCAGGTGATCAACCTGTCCGGGGCCACCAGCGGCACAGAGTATCTGAACGCGACCCAAATGATTGCCAACGCCGTCGAATGGTCCGTCGAAGACACCGGCCTGCTCTCGATTCGCGGCCGTGGCCATTTCAATCGCACACTACCGCCCATGGAGCGTGATCAACAACGATTCCTGGAATACCTGAACTACACCTTTGCCCTGGCGGGCATTGCCATTGTCGCTCTGGTGCATCGACGTCGGAAAAGCCGCCGTATGGCAGCCTATCGACAACTGTTGGCAAATGCGGAGGTGTGAGTATGCGTAAAGCGATTGTGGTATTAACCGGTGTTTTCGTACTGCAAATCCTACTTGTGGCGGGGTTTTCGTGGCGTGAGAGCGGTTCCAGGGACACTCCCGCCGCCGCCACACCCTTGCTGGAACTGAGCACCGATGCGATTGATGGCATTCGGATCGAAGGCGAGGGCCAAACAGCTTTGCTACGCAAATCGGAGAACGGATGGAAGCTCCCGGACTACCACGGCTTGCCGGTGGACGAATCGAAACGGACCGGCTTGATCGATCAACTCTCGACGATTGAACTGACATGGCCGGTCACCACCACCGCCGGTAGCGTGGACCGATTCGAGGTCGGCAACGACAACTTCCAGCGGCGTCTGGTCTTTCTCCAGGGCGATACCGTGCTGCAGGAGCTGTTCCTGGGGACCTCGCCGGGGTTCCGCCAAGTGCACGCCCGAAAAGCAGGCCAGGATGCAGTCTACGCCATCGAGTTCAGCAACTTCCAAGCCACAAGCGACCCGAAGGACTGGTTTGACAAAGGCCTGCTCCAGCCGACCGGCGAGATCACTCGTATCGCCGGGGACGGCTTTGTGCTGCGCCGGCAGGACACTAGTTGGACGCTCGAAGGGGCAGAGCCCGAGCAGGAAATCGACACCGACACGGCGAACCAGCTTCGAAACCGGCTGCAAAACCTGCGGGTGATCGCGCCGGTCGAGAACTCCAGTGGTTTAGAACACAAGCAACCGGTGTTTAGCCTGACCCTCAGTGGCGCCGAAGCCGACACGCGATACGATTTTTATCAGCAAAACGAGAGATATATCGTGCACGCCTCTCCGCACCCGGGTTACTTCGAAATCGCCGACTACGTCACCGAGGCGCTGATGAAGATCGACCGCGATAGCCTACTGACCACGGCCGGGACAACCGCAACGCCAGACGAAAGATCACAGCCGGTGAAGACCGGCGAGCAAACAATGCCGTAGTGGCGGTCACGGCCAGGTCGACGGTAGCCAGACCAACCCAACCCATCACGAAAAATCGCCCGCCGGCCAGCGATGGGAACATCGATGAACGCCCCGCGACCACCGCGGGGCGTGTTGTGAGATCTCCGGTAACGCGGACCGGCGAGGCTAACCTGTCGTCTATACTATAAAAAGACGATCAGAGATGGGGGGGGCGACTGATCGTGGGGAATCGCCCATTCAAAGAGCCTGCCATGGCACCGACTCGACTCGAGTCGACCCAGCCTAGGACGAATCCACTGAATGGCCAGCGCGTGGGGGTCACCGCTCGCTAGAATGTTAAGCGCGCCCGAACGGCGGAAATAAACCCGTAAGCCAATCGATCCGTATCCACCGAATGTGTCAAGCTGTTTTGTGTCCGTTGACAAAGGCAACGACTGGCTAATCCTTGAAGAAGAAAACAACTGAAAAAAATGCTTAAATAAACCCCTCATCAGAACCATGGTCAAATGACAATATGACTGAACATTCATCAGGTATTACTCAGTTAATCTTGGCCATAGCACTATGGAATTGAAGAAGGCAAATTTACCAAGAAAATCAAACCGAAAAGGTCCTGCTTATCTTATTAGCAGCCCCCTTGACTGGACTTATATCGACCGGACGATCTTTCTCGCGCTGATTAGTCTCTTTGTACCCCTGATATACGGCAGTGTTATCGCCTACGGCCTGTATCTTCAACACTATTTCCCCGAAACAGCACCCATCGCACTGAATCGCCCCGTTGTATTTTGGTATCTCGGCATCTATTGCCTGCATTTTCTGGGTCTGGTGTTTTTTATAGGGGCGGCCCTGAGAATTAGAAAACAAACCGAACAATGGCCGCTATTTTGGCGTTTCGTATCCTATAGCTGGGCATTGAGTGTATTAATCCCAAGCTTTCTGGCAGGCACCTATTACATCGACGGTGTATTGATGCTTTTGCTTGGATTCACCCTGAGTTTGCCGCTACAAAATCATCGCGTTTTAATGCAGACATACTTCTTAGCGACCGCCATGTTTTTCTTCATGGTTTTTTTGGATCTCAGCGGTACGGTTCCCCACGCCCCCTTATTCGAGCACTTGCCGTATATCGACGAGGACCCATGGCAACCTTGGCACCAGGCCAGATTGACAATGGCTGGCGGGACTTTTTTGTTCAGCTATATCACCGCAACAGTCACCATTCGGTGGCGTAAACGCGAACAACTCTATCAGGATATGTCCACTAAGGATGGACTGACCGGTCTTGCGAGTAGAAATTATTTTCTAAGCCGCATGCAAAACGAATTCGAGAAAGCCCAAAGCAGGCAAGGCACCTTGTCCTGCATTATGATCGATCTTGATTTTTTTAAGAAAGTTAACGACGTATACGGCCATCATGTGGGTGATTTCGTTCTGGAAGAAACGGCAAAAATCCTTATGGCCAATGCCCGTAAGTATGACGAAGTGGGCCGATATGGAGGTGAAGAGTTCGCCCTGTTGCTGCCGGACACCCCACAGATTATCGCAGCACAAATTGCGAAGCGTATCTGTAGCGCGTTTTCGGATAATAAAATCCGCATCGATGGCATGAGTATCAGGGTGACCGCCAGCCTGGGTGTTGCTTCTTACCCTGATGCCGAAATCGCCAACATGAATGACTTACTCAAGAAAGCGGATAGCGCACTTTATGCGGCAAAAAACGAAGGTCGAAACAAGGTCGTGGTTGCAAAGCAAAAGCTTCCCGTTTCACTTAACGGATAACTTCCGAACCGCATTGACGCGAGTGGGACGCGGGCCACGTGGCCTTGGGATTTTTTCGACTAGTTCTTCAACGCCAAAACCTGATAGCGCCAACCGATCTTTGCGGCAACTTGCAAATACTTTCATTTGATCTTGCCTAACATGCGCATCCGCCCGACGGCAAAAAGCAGCGTTCCTCCTGTCGTTCCACCCGTTTACGCCGGCCAAGTCGCCGCCTCAGCGTCTACAGAGATAACCTTCAGGTCGATGCAATGGGGAACGTGGCCCGGAAGCGGCAGGTATTGGGCTTCGAATTCAAATGAGACCAAGCGATCGGTTAATCGGCTTTCGTTCTGTGGCCGACGCGGATCAATGCGTTCGCGGAGACGGAATCAATCGCCCACGTGTTATTCGAGGTGCGTTGCGAGTTTTAGGGCTTGGGCGAGGATGGCTCGGGCCTTGGCCATGCCTTCGGAGAGGGTTTCTTCAATTTCAGCATGGATGTCGCTGCCCTGTGGACCAGCGCCGGCCGCCCAGTTAACCGATACGGCCAGGCTCGCGTAGTCCACTTCCAGTTCCCGAGCCAAAGCGGCTTCGGGCATGGCGGTCATGCCCACCATGTCGCAGCCGTCCCGCCGTAGCCTACGAACCTCCGCCGCGGTCTCAAGGCGCGGACCTTGGGTCACGCCGTAGGTACCGTGCTCCAACACTTCCACGCCGGCCTGTTTGGCGGCGAGTAGCAGCCGGTCCCGCAGTTTGGGGGTATAGGGATGAGTGAAGTCGATGTGGCTGACGTCGTCTACGTCCGAAAAGCTGTGGGCGCGCCCCCAGGTGTAGTCGATCAGTTGGTCGGGCACGGCGAGTTGTCCCGGCCCCAAGTCCGAATGAATGCCGCCCACGGCGGCGACGGCAAACACTTGTTTTACGCCCACGGAATGTAGCGCCCACAGGTTGGCTTGGTAGTTGACCTGATGAGGCGGCAGGCTGTGCCGCACCCCATGGCGCGCCAGAAAAACCACCGGATGGCCGTGAAAGTCGCCGATATACAGCGGCGCGGACGGCGTACCGTAGGGAGTGGCGGCCTCGCGTTTGGCGACCACTTGCAAACCTTTCAATTCCGTCAATCCGCTGCCGCCGATCACGGCGGTTTGTATTTCTTCACTCATGGCCTAAACCCGCTGCTGAAGTGAGATCAATCTATTCCGCCAGGGCGTAGATGCCGCGCACGTTGCGCAGATAACCCCGGTAGTCCATGCCAGCGCCGAACACGTATCGATCCGGCACGGTCAGGCCCAGGTAGTCCGCCTTGATGCCGAGCGCGTTCCGATCGTGGCGCTTTTCACACAATATGGCGGTGCGCACGCTCACGGCCCCCTGCTCGGTGGACCAATCCCGCAAAGCGGCAAGGGTAATTCCTTCGTCCAGAATGTCATCCACGATCAGCACATGCCGCCCCTTAATCGCGGTTTTGGGCTTGGCATGCCAGGACAAACCCGCCCCGGTGGTATTGCCGGCATAGCGCGTGGCATGGAGGTAATCCAGCTCCAAGGGAAAATCCAGGTGCGTCAGCAAACCGGCGGTGGCGAACAAGCCGCCGGTCATCACGCACAACACCACCGGGTTGGCCTGGGACAAATCCTGGCTCACGGCCTGGGCCATGGCAGCCAGCGCTTCATCGACGGCCTCGGCGGTGTGGATGCAGTCTGCGGTGCGCATCACTTGGCGAGCTTCGGCCGCAAGCTCATCGCTGACGTGGGTCACGCGGTTTCCTCCCCTGCTGATTTCAACTGACGAAGCCGGGCCAGGCTTTGGAGGGCGCGCGACCGGCGGTTGGCGGCATCGGCCACAACCGGCCGACCGCGCAGCCGGGCCATGCAATCACGAAATCGGCTATCCGATCGCCAATCCAGGCCATCGAGCAGTTCAATAACGCCCGCGCGATCGTTGCACACCAAAAGAATGTCCACACCCGCTTCCAAAGCCGCCATTGCCCGCGTTCTCATATCGCCAAAGCCCGTCGCCCCGACCATGGAAAGATCATCGCAAAACACGGGGCCGGCAAAGCCGATCCTCTGGCGCAGGATTTCCCCAATCCAGCGCACCGAAAAACTGGCCGGGCGCGGATCGAACTGGGTGTAAACCACATGAGCCGTCATCACGGCGGCCAGCTCGCCGGACTCGAGGAGTTTTCGGTAAGGGTACAAATCATGCGCCCAAATGGTGTCGAAATCGCGCTCGTCCACCGGTAGCTCGGTGTGGGAGTCCCCCCGCACGCTGCCGTGTCCGGGATAATGTTTGCCCACGCCGGCCATGCCTGCCTCACGCAGGCCCGCGAGATACGCCTGAGCCAAGGTCACGACGGCGGCGGGATCGGCATGCAAGGCCCGGTCGCCAATCACTTCTTCGTTTCCGGCGCGCAGATCCAACACCGGGGCAAAGCTTAAGTCCACTCCCCGTGCACGCAGCTCGCTGGCCATGAGCCAAGCCAAATCGCCGGCCATCGGCAGAGCCTCGTCAGCTTGGGAATCCAAGGCATCACCCAAAACGGCCAGGGGCGGAAGACGGGTAAAACCATGCCGGAAGCGCTGCACCCGACCGCCCTCCTGGTCCACGCTCACCAACAAGTTGGAACGCTGCGCACGCAGTGACTGAACCATGGACTCCAGCTGACCTGGGGACTCGTAGTTGCGGCTGAACAATATGGCGCCGCCCACCAAAGGATGCTGGATCAGTTCACGCTCCTCGGCATCCAGCCGGGTGCTGTGAAAATCGATCATGAGCGGACCGGGATCGCGCGCTTGGGTCATGTTGTTGAATTCAGTTTGCGTGAATGGTCAATGGAATGCCGGGATATGCCAGGTCGAACAGTTCGATCACATCGCCGTTGCGCATGCGGATGCAACCTTTGGAGCCGGGCTCGCCCATGGCCAATTCGTCCGGGCTGCCGTGGATGTAGATATAGCGCCGAAATGTATCCACCCGCCCCAGGCGATTTTTGCCCACTTCCCGCCCGCAAAGCCAGAGTATCCGCGTCAAAATCCAATCTCGGCCGGGGTTGGCGCGAGCGAGACTGGGGCTGTAGATCTCCCCGGTAAAACGTCGGCCAACGAATACTGCACCCGGCGGCGCATCACGCCCAATGAGCGCCCGAACGTAATGAGCTCCGCGGGGGGTACAGTAACTGTCCGCCTGTTCGCCCGGCCCATTGGCGGCTGTGGAAACGCTATATTGCCGTAGCACCTCGGTACCTTGCCATAGGGTGAGGCTTTGGTCCGGAATGCTCACCTCGATACGGCGCGAACCGTTCTTCACCGATTGCGCTCCGAGGCCGTCCACTCGCTGTAGGGATGCCTGACCAGGGAAACGTTCAGGTAGCGCGGATCGTGGCTGACTTCCGCCCCCAACCATTCGGGACGCTCGAATGCTTCCCGTTCGTCCGAAAGTTCGATTTCGGCCACCACCAGGCCTTCGTTCGCACCTAGAAACTCATCGACCTCGTAAACATGCCCGCGGATGGGCACGTAATAACGTCGCTTTTCGATGGCCGGACCGGCACACAGATGGTCCATGATCTCCCGCGCATCGTCGATGGGAATGGGGTATTCGTATTCCCGACGGCGGATATCGATGGTGGCACCTTTGATGTTGATCCAGGCACGGTTGCTGGCAATTCTCACCCGCACCACGCTGTTGCCTTCCAGATTCAGGTAACCCTGCACCATCTCCTGGTGCGAGGTGATGGAAGATCGCCAGTTATCATTTGAAACCAGAAACTTACGCTCAATTTCTATACCCATAACGGTGCAAGTCCGTGGTCTGTAGTCAAAATCTAATGCCGCTCAAAACAAGCGATGGCTTCAACATGATGGGTTTGGGGAAACATATCCATCACCCCTGTGCCGGCCAAACGGTAACCCAACTCATGCACCAGAATCTGTGCATCGCGTGCCAAGGTCGCCGGGTGGCAGGACACATAAACCACGCGCGCTGCGCCCGATTGCGTCACCAGCGGCAATACCTCCCGCGCGCCGCTTCGCGGCGGGTCCAGCAATACCGCGTCGAATCCCCCGTTCATCCAAACAGGGTTCTGCAATTGAGCTGAATCGTAAAGATCAGCATAGTGGAATTCGACATTCTCGATGCCATTTCGCGCCGCGTTCTCCTGGCCTTTCGCCACCAGGGCCTTGTCTCCTTCCACGGCGACCACGTGCCCTGCGCGGCGGGCGATGGGTAGCGTGAAATTCCCCAGCCCCGAAAACAATTCCAACACCCGACTATCAGTGGAGCAATCCAGCAACGCCAGCGCACGCGCCACCATCTGACGATTGATCTGCGCATTGACCTGCGTGAAGTCGGTCGGCGAGAAGCCAATGGTGACATCTGACGATGGCAACTCATAACACAGCGGCGGATAGTCCGGCTCCAGCGGGACCAACGCATCCGGCCTGCCCGGTTGCAGGTAAATCTGAACGTTATGGTCGCGGCCGAACGCCTGGAATGCGCTACGATCGTCCTCTGTCGGCTCGGTGAGCACGCGAAACACCAGCGCCACGTGCTCGTCGCCCGCAGCCACCTCGATTTGGGGTATGCGGTCAGGAATGCTCGACCCGCCCACCAGCGCCGATAGCGGCTGCAACAAGCTCGCCACACGGGCATCCAACACCTCGCATTGCGTCATATCCGCCACGTAAGGCGAGCGACGTTCACGAAAGCCGATGAGTACCCGGCCTTTGCCGTGCACCTGCTTAACGGCCAGCCGGGCCTTGCGGCGGTAGTTCCAGTGCGGCCCCAGCAGCGGTTCATAAACCTCATCGGGCTCCACTTGCCCTAAGCGTTTGAGTCCTTCCAGTAAGTGCTGTTGCTTCTCGCGTAGCTGCGCCTGCGGCGAGAGGTGTTGCAAACAACAGCCGCCGCATCGGCCGAAAAACTCACAGCGCGGTTCCACGCGGTCGGGCGAGGGCTCCAGCACCTCCACCACGTCGCCTTGATCGAAATCCCGGCGCCGGCCGGTGGTGATGTAGCGCACCGTCTCGCCGGGCAAGGCGCCATGGATAAAAACCTTTTTGCCCTCAACGGCGGCGATCCCAAGACCTTCGTGGCTCAGACCGCTCACCTGCACGACAACCGGATCGGGCGGCAGCCGGTTGCGTCTTTGGCGTCGCGACATGTTACTCAGTTCACGTCCCCTGCTTTGTCGTCGGCGTCGTCCCAGGCCGCCAGAAACGCCTGGAAGTGAGGCTTGTTCTCCTCCACCAGCTGGGCTTTCACCAAGGCGCATTCGCGCTGATAGCCGGCGGGATCGAGATCACCCCGGATGAGCTGGAACCGCAGATAAATCAGGTAGGTATTTAGCGCGTCCGTTTCGCAGTAATCCCGAATGGCGGCGACCTCCCCGGCCAGAAAGGCATCCCAAACCTTGTCGCCCCGCATACCCATCTTGCCCGGCAAACCCAGCATCACCGCGACTTCGTCCAACGGGGCGTTGGCACGCGCCTGATAACCCGCCAAAACGTCCATCAAATCGGTGTGCCGCCAGTGGAAACGGCCCAGGTAGTTGTTCCATCGAAAAGCCGTGTCCTCGTCACCGAGTTCCCAATAGCGCGGGGCTTGAACGCCATGCAAGAGCGAGCGGTAGTGAAGCACGGGCAGATCGAAGCCGCTGCCGTTCCACGACACGATGGTGGGGGAAAACTTGTCAATGCCATCGTAAAAACGCGAAACCAGCTCGCGCTCGGGCGCATCCGGCTCGCCCAACGACCACACCTTGAACTGATCGCCTCGGCGCAAACAGATGGATATGGCCACGACGCGGTGCAGGTGCAGCGGCAAAAACTCCTGACCGGTCTTTTGCCGCCGTTGGTGAAACATGATCCGCGCTACGTCCTCGTCGGACAAATCGGGTACGTCGTACAAACGTCGCCCGGTATCGAGATCTGGCACAGTCTCGATGTCGAAAGCAATGACATTCATGATCTATTCGGTTCCGTCCGGTCAATCGGGTCCTAAACGGGAAAGACGCCGGTGGACAGATAACGATCCCCCCGGTCGCAGATGATGCCGACAACCACGGCGTTTTGCGTCTCGGCCGCGATTCGCAGCATCGCCGCCACGCAGCCGCCCGAAGAAACGCCGGCCAGGATACCTTCCTGTGCCGCCAACTGCCGCGTGGTTTCCTCGGCTGCGGCTTGGTCGATATCAACGATTCGGTCGATTTTCCGGGCATCGAATATCTTCGGCAAATACGCTTCGGGCCAGCGCCGGATTCCCGGAATGCTGGCGCCGTCGGCCGGTTGCACGCCAACGACCTGGACAGCCGGGTTTCGGGCCTTCAAGTAACGTGAGCAGCCCATGATCGTGCCGGTGGTACCCATTGAGCTGACAAAGTGAGTGACGGTGCCGCCCGTGTCGCGCCAGATTTCCGGGCCGGTTCCTTCCTCATGTGCGCGGGGATTATCGGGGTTGGCAAACTGATCGAGGATTTTTCCCTCGCCTTGCGCCACTAATTGCTCGGCCAAATCACGCGCCCCTTCCATGCCCGACTCGGCAGAGACCAGGCGAATATCCGCTCCGTAGGCTTTCATGGTGGCCACGCGCTCTTTGCTGGCGCTCTCGGGCATGATCAGCACCATACGGTAACCGCGAATGGCCGCGGCCATAGCCAGGGCGATGCCGGTGTTACCGCTGGTGGCCTCAATCAGCACATCCCCAGGCTGGATTTCACCGCGCTGCTCGGCATGGCGGATCATACTCAAGGCCGGTCTATCCTTGACTGAGCCGGCCGGATTGTTGCCCTCCAGTTTCACCAGCAAGGTGCAACCGGTATCGCGGCCGAGCCGCTGCAGACGGACCAACGGGGTATTACCGACAAATGCTTCTACGGTTGGAAATTCCATGCGGCGATTGTAATGCATCAGAGCATCAACCGACACGAGCAGCACCGACCGAGCGCCTAAGTATCAAATTTCCCATATAATTTTCACAATTGTGACGATAAACAACACGGCGCCGGTTAACCGCGCGCCACAACTCACCGAGGAGATTGGAGCGTCGTGCTAAAAAGCTGGGGAATTCGCGATCGAATGCTGCTGCTGGCCTTGGTACCGCCGGCACTGATTGCCATGATCGTGGGTTTCTATCTCATCAATGTTCGCATTCAGGATTTGGACCAGGCGCACGAGGAGCGTGGGCAAACCCTAGCGCGAGACGTGGCCGGCACGGCCGAGTACGCGATCCGCAGTGGAGATATGGCGCTGGTGGAGCATGCCACGCAAATCGCACTGGCCAATCCCACGGTGTTCTCCGTGGTGGTATTCAGTCCCGGTGGCAAGATCCTGGTCGACGCGCACAACGACAACAACATACCTCAGGTCCCGGATGAGTCCAGTTGGCTGGAATACCTGTTGCGACAACCAGGGCTTGGCACCAGTGTGTTTTCCCGGCCCATCCAATTCCCCACCAGCGAGGCACCGGGTCGAGTCGATGTGGTGCTCTCCCGGTCGGAAACCCAAACGCGGCAGATGGAGGTGCTGTTCAACGGGCTTCTGATCACCGCCATGGGCCTGCTGGTGAGCTATCTGCTGGCGCTCAGCACCAGCCGGGACATCATCATCCCGATATTGCGGCTCACCCGGGCCGTTCGCAGCTTCCGCCGCGGCCAACTCACCCGCCGCGTACCCGAACAGTCTGGCGGTGAGCTCGGCACCCTGGAACGAGGCATCAATGCCATGGCGGAATCGTTGTTGGTCAGCCGCCAAGACTTGCAGGGACAAATCTACCAATCCAACGCGGAATTGCGCACCACACTCGAGGAATTGGAAATCAAAAACGTCGAGCTCGACCTGGCCCGACGCCGCGCCGAGGAAGCCAGCCAGATTAAATCGCGCTTTCTGGCCAATATGAGCCATGAAATTCGCACCCCGGTGAACGGGATGGTGGGCTTCACCCGTCTGCTGGCCCAGACCGAAGTGGATCAAGAACAGCGCGAATACGTACAGATCATCGAGAATTCGGCCAAGAATCTGCTCAGCATCATCAACGATATCCTGGATTTCTCCCGTATCGAAGCCGGCAAGCTCACGATCAACCACGGCCCATTCAACCTCAAGGAACTGGTAGACGAAACCGTCGGGCTGTTGGCGCCGTTGGCCTTCGAGAAGGGCTTGGAATTGGTCTGCCTGGTCTACCGGGACGTCCCACTGCAATTGGCCGGCGATGCCCTACGCTTGCGGCAGATTTTGACCAACCTCTTAAACAACGCCGTGAAATTCACCAACGAAGGACAAGTCACCGTTCGAATCATGGTCCACGACGAGTCGGAGGACCAAGTCACCATCAAAGTCACCGTCAGCGATACCGGGATCGGGATCGAACCCGAGCACCAAAGTCGTATCTTCCAGGCGTTCAGTCAGGCCGACACCCGTTTTACCCGCCGCTTTGAAGGCACCGGACTGGGTCTGTACATCACCGAGCGCTTCTTGCACGCCATGAACGGCCAAATCGGCTTCGAAAGCACGCCGGGGAAAGGGTCCAAGTTTTGGTTCACGTTGCCACTGGAACGCCTGCCCGTCGAGGACCGACAGCCCGAACAGACATCCCTGCAGCCGGCGTTACCGCACCGGCAAGCACTGGTCTACGACGCGAACCATCTGTCTTGCCTGGCCATCAGCCATTTGCTTGAGCAATGGGGGGTCGACGTCACGGAGGCCGATAGCGCAACCGATATTCGGGAGCTGATCGGCCAAGCGCAAGAGAGACACTACGATTTCGTCGTGATTGGCCTGGCCGTCGCGCAATTGACAGAAGGCCCCACCACCGAGCTTCTGACATGGCTGCACGATCAGCGCCAACGAGTCATTACGCTGGCGAACTCGGTCGACCGGAGCGTCCACGCTCGGCTGCGGGATCTGGGCGCGGCGTCCAGTCTTCCCAAGGTGATCAATCGCAACAAGTTGCTGGACACCCTCTGCGAAATGACCGACGCCGAAACATATCCCTGCGTCGACGAAACCATCAGCGCTGTCAGCGCAGAGATGCCCGCGTTGGCCGGTCTGCGCCTGCTGGTAGCCGACGACAACCGGGTTAATCTGCGGCTGTTGTCGACACTACTGAGCCGACACGGCGCGAAAGTCGATGAGGTGGACAATGGCGAGGCGGCCGTGGCCAAGTTCCGCGAGGCCCACTACGACGCGCTGCTACTGGACGTGCACATGCCCGTCATGAGCGGGGTCGACGCCGTCAAACACGTCCGGCAACTCGAGCCCGCGGGCCACCACACACCCGTGATCGCCGTCACCGCCAACGCGATTCCCGAAGAATGGCGCCGCTTCCGGCAGGCCGGCATGGACGACTGCCTGGTCAAGCCCATTGAGGAAGCCGCCATCGTCGAATGCCTGACCCGGCTTTGCCGCGAGACCGCTGACAACCGTGCTGCTGAGCACCTCGAAAACGACCGGCCACAGTCCGGCAAGCGACTGACAGGCGATTCGCCTTTGATGGATGCCGAAGTGTTAGAGATGTTGCTGGAAGATCTCCCGCAACAACAAGACCTGATGAACCAGGCCTACGGCGAGCAGAATCTCAGCCAGATGATCGACCAGGTGCATTTGATCCACGGATCCGCGGCATTCTGCGGCTTGTCGGCCATTAAAGAAGCGGCCTTCGTATTGGAAAACCAGTTAAACCAAGGCGGCAGCGAAGAGGGCGAGGTGAGCTATTTGTTGGCGCGTCTGAACCGGGAAATCGACCAATTCCTGCGCCCGTATCAAAACCGCCAAACGGCGCCCTAAAAACAGACGCCGCAGCGGCCGTCATTCGATCACGACAAAGGCCACGGCGTATTCTTTTTCATCGCTGATCGTGGCATGGACCACGCTGGCTTCGATCCGGGCCAGCAGATGGGCCGCCGGCCCTTCCAACACCACAATGGGCTTGCCGGCCGCGTCATGGTCTATCCGGATATGGCGCGGTCCCATGCCATGGCGAAAACCGGTACCCAAGGCTTTGGCGACGGCTTCCTTGGCGGCAAACCGTTTGGCCAGAAAACGGGCGGGGAAACGATGGGCGGCGAAGTCCTCCCACTCGTCGGGATGCAGAATGCGACGCGCCAGCCCATCACCCAAACGGGCCAGATCGCGCTCCAGGCGTTTGACGCTACAGATGTCCGTGCCGACGCCACGGATCATGGCATCGGCCGTGCTGCCAACATGAGCCGTTTCATCTCCCTGACGGCTTGGGCCAACCCATCGAAAATCGCCTGCGCCACAATGGCGTGGCCGATGTTGAGCTCCACCACCTCGGTAATCGCCGCCACCGGCGACACATTGTGGTAATGCAGGCCGTGACCGGCATGAACCGTCAAGCCCAACGCCGCCGCTTGTTCCGCCGCGCGTTTGAGCCGAATCAGTTCCTCAGACCGTTGCGCTCGGGTCGCAGCATTGGCATAGCCGCCGGTGTGCAACTCAATGGCCTGGACACCCAACTGAGCGCAAGCCTGGATCTGCTTCTCTTCGGCGTCGACGAATAGCGAGAGGCGAATTCCGGCCGCCATGAGCCGATCGCAGACTTTGCTGAGCGAACTCAATTGAGCCAAGACGTTCAGACCCCCTTCGGTGGTGAGCTCATCTCGCCGTTCCGGCACCAGACAACAGTCGCTCGGCCGGGCCTGGGTGGCGAAGGCGACCATCTCATCGGTTGCTGCCAACTCCAGGTTCATTCGGGTCTGTATTGTCTCCAAAAGCAACCGAACATCGCGCTCCTGAATGTGGCGACGGTCTTCGCGTAAGTGCACCGTAATGGCATCGGCGCCGGCGTGTTCGGCCATCAGTGCGGCGTGCACCGGGTCGGGATATCGGGTACCCCGGGCTTGGCGCAGCGTGGCCACGTGGTCGATGTTGACACCCAGCTGAATGGGTTGTTGGGTCGTATTCATTCTGATTCTTTCCGTTCGGCAGAAGAGCGCTTTGTGAGCAGCTCACTCATCACACGTCGGCTTCGTAAGGGCTCGCCGCCCAAATGGTGCGCCAACACCCGGCGTAGCAGCCGTTTTGCGTACTCTCTCTGTTCGCCGGTGGAGAATGCCTCCTCCGCAAGCGCCAGCAGACAGCTCCCGGGGATGTCGGACTCGCCACGACCCGTGCTGGGACGTGGCCCGGCCTCCACATCATACCGGTACCACCGGTCACTGCGAACGGGTGCATCACTGCCCGCCTCGTGTTCCAACACCAGACCGAATCCCAATTCCTGAAGCAGATGTTTTTCGAACATTCGCAAGGTGGTGTCGGGCTCCGACGCGGCAGCCAGCCGACCGATGGCCAGCGCATACTGATCGAAAACCCCCGGACAGGAATCTTGACGCCGGAGCAGACGCAGCAACAGCTCATTCATGTAATAAGCGGAGTACAGCCGATCCCCTTGCAAGGCCGGCAACACTGCCCCGCTTTCCACACCGGTGAGCTGCCCCAACTCGCCCCGAATCATCCAGGAACACAGTAACGGCCCGAATGGCCGCAAAAGCGGGCGCCAGCGCGATTTAGGACCCCGCACCCCGCGCGCGACCAAGCCCATACGGCCATGCTCGCGAGTCAAGAGTTCGACGATCAAGCTGGTGTCGCGGTAAGCATAGCTGTGCAGCAGGTAGGAAGGCTGCAAATCAACGCGGGTCACGGCTCAGGTTCCGTCGTAGCCAAAGGCTTCCAACGCGCCGGGGTTGTTGGTCCAGTTTTCTTTCACTTTGACCCAGAGTTCGAGATGCACCGACTCACCCAGGTTTTCCGCAATGGCCAGCCGGGCCGCTCGACCGATGCGCTTCAAGCTTTGCCCCTGCGCCCCGATGACCATGCCTTTCTGGCTATCCCGTTCCACCCAGATCACCGCGCCGATATCGACGCCCTTGTCCGAGCGTTTGAACGATTCGACTTCCACGGTCAACGCGTAGGGAATTTCCTGGTGAAGATGCAGCATGAGCTGCTCCCGAATCAGCTCGCCGACCAAAAACCGCTCGCTGCGGTCGGTGACGTACTCCTCGGGAAACAGCGGCTCGCCTGTAGGCAAATGTGCCAGGATTTCGCGCTCTAGCGCGTCGATGTTGTCCCCGCGTTGTGCCGATAACGGCACCACGAAGGCGAAATCCATCTTGCGAGAAAGCGAGTCCAAAAGCGGCAATAACTTTTGCTTGGGCTTGATGCGATCGACCTTATTCACCACCAGTCCCACCGGATGCGGATGGTGCCGCAGACGCTCAACCACGGCTTGATCTTCCGGGGTCCAACGCTCGGCGTCCACCACAAACAACACCAGATCCGCTTCATCGAGCGCAGCGAGGGCCGCCCGGTTCATTTCCCGGTTGATGGCCCGCCCGCCGGATTGGTGAATACCGGGCGCATCGATGAAAACGATCTGTCCGTCGGGCCGCGTGTGTATGCCATGAATACGATGACGTGTGGTCTGCGGTTTCCGTGTGACGATGCTGATCTTCTGACCCACCACCCGATTGACCAGGGTGGATTTTCCCACGTTGGGTCGGCCAGCCAACGCCACGAACCCACTGCGGTAAGCGGATGCCGTCGAGACGAAGGTATTATTCATGGCCGGACAGCACCTGATAAGCGGACTCGGCAGCGCGTTGTTCGGCCTGCCGACGGCTGCGTCCTTGCCCGGTGTAGGACTGATCCGTATTGTCGATATGACAGGCCACCAGAAACTGCTGCTCGTGATCGGCGCCGGTGACCTCCAATACTTCGTATCGCGGCACCGGGACGCCCCGTCCCTGCAGATATTCCTGAAGGCGGGTTTTGGCATCTTTGAGGTCATCGACCGACGGTAGATTCTCCAAGCGCGATGTGAACAATCGCGCGATCAAACCGGAAACCGCGGGAAACCCACCATCAAGGTAAACAGCGCCTATGACGGCTTCGATGGCATCGGCCAGGATAGATTTTCGCCGAAAACCGCCCGTCTTGCGGGCACCAGCACCCAAACGAAGAAATCGCCCCAGATCGAGTTCCTGCGCAATCTGCGCCAGGGTATCACCCTTCACCAACGTCGCTCGCATACGACTGAGATCACCCTCGGCCAGATCCGGACAACGCTCGAACAACGCCTGCGAGATCACCAAATTAAGAGCCGCATCGCCTAAGAATTCCAGTCGCTCGTAGTTTCGCCGACTGAAGCTGCGATGGGTGAGCGCGCTTTCCAGCAATTGAGCATCGCGAAACTGATATTCCAAACGATCTTGCAATATGTCCGTACGCGTATTCAACGACCGCCGACCTCAACCTCTTCGGAGAATTTGAGCACCAGATCGATATTCCAGAACCATGGGGTTCGAACTTCATAATCCGCCTGCACGACGGTGGAATCGTTCTCACGGAAGATAACCAGATCGCTATTGCCGACATGACTGACCTGATTAATCTGAAAACGGCGCAATATCAGGTCCCGAACGTTTCTTGGCGACAAGTCCTCGGTTTCCGGCAGTTCAGTCAACGATTGGATTGACGACGAGACTTTCAAGTAATCCAAATAAATCGGTAGCAAAAGAAAAGCGGTATAGCCGGAAAACGTGACGACCACAATCAATGCCATTATGCCGGGGATGCCAATACCTTTTTGCCGAATCATGATTGAATTCACCCTTCGCTGGTCAATCGCTTGGTTCCCGCGGCACTGCCGTGCACATCCAACTAAAATTAGTCGATGATTTGTCCGATGCGGGACCACCCAGGCAGACCCTTGTTGTGATCCCAGTTCATCCAGATGACCACCGCTTTGCCCACCAGATTGGCTTCAGGAACCATGCCCCAGCGGCGACTGTCATCACTGTTGTCCCGATTATCACCCATCACGAAGTAATGACCTTCCGGTACCCGTTGCACGCTCTCAAGGGACGGCCGACCGGAGGTGAGCAACACTTCGTGGGCGTTTCCGGGCAAATCTTCCCGGTAGCGCCACGCGCGGGCGATTCGCGGCGCACCAGTTCCTGTATAAAGGCCCAGCCTTGTCATCGGCACTGGCTCCCCATTTATAAAGACCTGTTTCTCCCGGTAGGCAATTTCGTCGCCCGGCAAGCCCACCACCCGCTTGATGAAATCTTTTGAGGGATCTTCGGGAAAACGGAATACCATCACGTCACCACGCTCCGGTTCCCGCCATTCCAGGATTTCGATATTCGATACCGGTAGACGAATTCCGTACCGAAATTTGTTCACCAGGATAAAGTCGCCCGTGAGCAAGGTCGGCACCATCGAGGCGGAGGGAATCCGAAACGGCTCGACCACAAACGACCGAACGAGCAAAACCACCAGCACGACAGGAAACAAGCTGCGACCGAAATCGACCAGCGTGGAGGGCTCCTCCGGTGGCTGATCGGACGCCTCGGCTTCGCGCTGGCGGCGGGGTTCCCATCGAAACTTATCAAGTCCCCACAGAACCCCCGTTATCAGCGTCAGCACCACCAGCAAAAGCGAAAAATCAGCGTGCATATGTTCTCCTTAGATACTCCCCATTCGCCCGCTGCTAACTGGATTTTTTACCGACGTCCAACACAGCGAGAAATGCCTCCTGTGGCACTTCCACACGACCGATTTGTTTCATCCGTCGCTTACCGGCTTTTTGCTTTTCCAATAGTTTCTTTTTACGGGTGATGTCGCCCCCGTAGCACTTGGCCGTGACGTTCTTTCTCAACGCTTTTACGTTGGTTCTGCAGACGACGTGATTGCCGATCGCCGCCTGTATGGCGACTTCGAACATCTGCCTTGGAATCAACTCACGCATTCTTTCCGCCAATTGCCGACCACGGCTCTGCGCTTGATCCCGGTGGGCAATCACCGACAACGCATCAACGCGTTGGCCATTGATCAACAAATCCAACTTGACCAGATCGGCGGCTTGGAAACGTTCCAGGCGATAGTCGAATGAGGCGAATCCTCGGCTAACCGACTTGAGCTGATCGAAGAAATCCAAAACGACTTCACTCAGCGGCAGTTCATACTCGATGGACACTTGGCTGCCGAGATATTGGAGGCGTTTTTGCGTGCCCCGCCGTTGCTCGCACAGCGTGATGACCGCTCCGACATGCTCCTGCGGACATAGAATGCTGGCCGCAATAATCGGCTCGCGGATTTCCTCAATCTCGTTCACGGGCGGCAGTTTGGTGGGATTATCCACCTCAATGGTTTCACTGGCGGTGGTTACCACTTGGTAAATCACCGTGGGCGCGGTGGTGATCAGGTCCAGGTCGTATTCGCGCTCAAGGCGCTCCTGAACGATCTCCATGTGCAACATACCGAGAAAACCGCAGCGGAAACCGAATCCCAACGCACTGGAAGTTTCCGGCTCGAAATGAAGCGCGGCATCATTCAGTCTGAGTTTTTGCAGCGCCTCGCGCAGATCTTCGTAATCATCGGAGCTGACGGTGAACAATCCGGCAAAAACCCGGGGCTGCACCGCCTTGAATCCGGGCAATCGAGACGCACAAGGCCGGTCGACATGGGTCAACGTATCGCCCACCGGTGCGCCGTCGATTTCTTTGATTCCGGCAATCACATAGCCGACTTCGCCAGTTTCCAAGGCCCGCTGATCGGCCGGTTTGGGCCTAAATGCCCCAAGACGATTTACGATATGGGCACGTCCGGTAGACATGACCTGCATTTTTTCACCCACCGCCAGGCGTCCGGAAACCACCCGGACCAGCGAGATCACGCCAACATAATTGTCGAACCAGGAATCGATAATCAAAGCTTGCAGCGGTGCTTCGGGATCTCCGTTGGGCGGCGGGATTTTCTTAACAATCACCTCTAACAGCTCATCGACACCTTCGCCCGTCTTGGCGCTCACACGAACAGCGTCGGTGGCTTCCAGACCGATCACGTCTTCGATTTCCTGAATGACCCGATCCGGGTCGGACTGAGGCAGATCGATCTTGTTCAACACCGGAACCACTTCCAGTCCCTGCTCGATGGCGGTGTAGCAGTTGGCAACGCTCTGTGCCTCAACGCCTTGAGCGGCATCGACGACCAACAGTGCCCCCTCACACGCCGCCAGCGAACGCGATACCTCATACGAGAAATCGACGTGGCCGGGGGTGTCGATAAAATTCAACTGATAGGTGTTTCCGTCCCCCGCGGCATACTGAAGCGTCACCGACTGGGCCTTAATGGTGATTCCGCGCTCGCGCTCCAAATCCATCGAATCGAGGACTTGCTCTTGCATCTCGCGGTTGCTGAGACCACCACATATTTGGATTAACCGATCGGCTAGCGTCGATTTGCCATGATCAATGTGGGCAATAATTGAAAAGTTGCGGATGAATTGCTGCATTCGGCTTTGCTGTTAATTGTGAGCCTTGAAATTCTACGCGGGCCACACGGTTAGTGTCATGTCGATTTCAATCCCGAAATTCCAGCCCGGCGGAACATATCAATCCGAACCGGCAGCGGCACCGGGGGCTACCCTGCCTCGTTGACGAAACGCGCGAGGAATTCCCGAACTCGCGGCTCATCCAGTCGATATTCCGAGAGTTCTTCTTCCCCGACCGCCAAGACCGGTATTCGCAGCGCGTAGCGGGCCACCAAGTCCGGTACACCATCGATGTTCACGTGGCGCACAACAACGGGATCCATACCCTCAAGCAAGGCCGCCAAATCGGCCGTGAGTACATCGCACAAATGACACCCGGGTCGACCATAAATCGTGAATTCGATGGCCATACTCAGTTTCGGAACCTTGAGTGAATCACGCAGGGATGGAGCATGACCCACCCTCGAAGTGATCGGCTCATGCCATGTCCGGGCGGCATACTCTCAAAAACGGCGGGGTCAAGGAAAGCGGCGATTAAGGTAAACCTCGCTCGGTGCCCGAAACATTCGAGGCTACCGAGCAACTGGGCCTCGCTGTTTCAAGCCGGCGCATCGTCATAGGCCCTAATGGCGCTTCACCCTGTGGACGGCGCAACCGATAACGCGCGACAAGCCATCCCGCAAACAGACCTGCCATGGCCCCACCACCGGAAAACCCATCGCCGCCGTGAAGTGATTGCGCCAACAGCAAACCGGCGAAGAAGCCGGACAAGGGCAATCCAAAGGCAAACAGCGCATGGTTCTCCACTGGTCGCGCCGGGATGGCGAGCATGACATGATCACCGGGCCGGGCCGCGATGGTATTCCGCACCCGGGTCGATACCGTCGATCCCTTAACGGCAAGTCGCCAGGAAAGGCAACCTCCACCCGCGGCGCATCGACCGCACAGTTCACTATTTGCAATGGGTTGAACCGTTGCCCACCCGTCCTCGGTGGATACGACGTAGGCGAGTGCGGTGAGCTGACTCAATCGGCCATGTCTCCCTGTCGCATGGATTCACCAATCAATCGTAAGGTGGGATAAGGCGCTTCACCGACGACGGTGATCTGATGGCCTTCGACCACGAAACCATAAGCATTGGCCGAACCCTTTTGGAATTCTCCGGTAAAGACGTCTCCGTCCTCCAGAATCGGGCTCACGAAGACGGAAATAGCCGTCAAACCGTCACTATAAACCACTTGTTGGACATCGTGATCCACGTCCGGATGCCGGCGTATGCCGTGCATCATTGTCTCGAAGCCAGGGGGAAGTTCGGCAGCATACCACCGTACCACGTCATCTGGGGGCGGCATCGCCGACGTTCCGACATGCGGATGCTTTTTGAGCTGCGACTCGTCCACATTCGGCTCGAAGTCAGAGTCGTCCGTCACGCCGCCGATTCGTAGCTGGGCGAACATCACCTGCTGTCGAACCAAACGACGATCGTCAATCATCTGGGCATCCAATAACAACCCGGTATCCCGATCCAGGCAAAGCAGATAACCGAATCGATACTCGTCCTTCGGCACCACGGCGGTGCGTTGACAGGGCCGGTCGGCGACTCGGTCAGGGCCTTCGTCGTGGAGCTTATAGTGTGCGAGAACTCGCTCTACGTTATTGGGCCAACCGGAGAAAAACGGCGGAAACCCCCGCGCACCCTCCACCATGATCCCGCGTGCGGGAAAATACCGGATGACTCGCCCCTCGACGCGATGAATTTCACGGAGCTCACCGTTCAGCGAAACAATCCGGGTACGATGGCCTTCGCTCCCGCGATGGATCACCCTGGCCGCCTCCAGAACGCCGTCCTTGACGAAAACAAACACGCCTTCGTAACTCAGCTCATCAGCCGCTTGCACCATGCGACCCAACCAGGCGGGCCCCGGCTCAGCTTGCTCGTCGGCATAAGTGACGGAATGGAGACTCAGTAGCGCATAAATCACTACGAGGGCCGCTCTAGCAATCATCTTGCGCTGGCAGCCGTGAGCTCATACCGGGAGTCCACTACGCGGACGTAGGGCAACATGCCAAGCTGTCCGGCATCTACCAGCCCTTCATTGTGACTGGCCAACAACCTGTCTAGGCGTTCGTCCATGCGCTCTCGGGCCCGCTGCAACCGGTTGCCCGCATCTGCTACCACGGCTTCCTCTGGCTGGGTCTCCACCGCCGGCACTTGTGCGGCTACAGTGGTTGGTACCGCCGGAGGAGTCTCCGAGGGGGTTGTTTCCACGACGGCGACCGGCCCGAGAGGCGCGACCACTGGCTCCGGTGTAATGCTCGTTCCCGATTGCAAGGTCACGAAAAACGTCACTGCCACCAAAGAAGCCGCCACAGCGAAGCCTGAAGCCATCGAAACCCAGCTTAATTCACGCGAGGGCACATGGGATTCATTCTCGATCGCCCGCATAATGCTCGCCGACAAATCGGGATTGACCCGCTCGGGGAGCGAATTACGAATCACATCGCCAATGAGATGGTATCTTTCGAACTGTTTTCGCGAATACTCATCTCGAATCAGCCGACGACAGAAAAACCGCTGCTCAGTCGGCGCCAATTCGCCATCCATACCCGCTGACAGGTCGTCTCCAACCTGTCGCTCCGATCCTGTTTGATGCGCTGCCTTGTCTGGCATTCCCCATTACCTCTTGTGCTCGCCAACTGTTAGTCCATTAACGGACGAAGCTCTTTATCAATACTTTCTCGGGCACGAAACAGACGGGACCGCACCGTACCGACGGGACAATCCATTGCTTCCGAGATTTCTTCATATGTCATGCCTTCCAGCTCACGAAGGATGATTGCCGTTCGGAGGTCTTCCGGCAGGCGCTCAATGGCATCGATGACCGTTTGCTTGATCTCATCGGTTAAAACCAATCCCTCTGGCGTGTCGATCTCAGTCAACTGGTTCGCCAAGTCCACCCCGCTTCCGTCGCCGCCCGTCTCGGATTCGGTCATGACGGGTGCACGCCCGCGCGCCACCAGGAAATTCTTGGCAGTATTGATTGCGATGCGGTACAGCCACGTATAAAAGGCGCTGTCGCCACGAAACGATGGAATCGCCCGATAGGCTTTGATGAATGCCTCTTGGGTCACATCGTAGGCATCGCTGGGTTCATGCACGTAGCGTGATACCAGCTTCACGACTTTGTTCTGATACTTTCGTACGAGAATATCGAACGCTGCCTTGTCGCCCTGTTTGACGCGTTCCACCAGTTCCTGATCTACACTCAATTTGCCCATGCGGGCATTTCTCCTCATGCCCGCAACTAAACCGCCTATTCGCTAGACAAGCCCGGTTGGGGTAAGTTCGCCACCAAACAACCCGAACAGTTATAGTATTGCGGTTATGCACGCAATCGGTCACAGATCGGTATGCTCGTTTGGCCGCCGATTGTAGCAATCTCCCACAGGACGATCTATGCAATACCCGTCGACCGACGTGTTGGTCGTAGGCAGCGGCGCCGCCGGGCTGACACTTGCTCTCCGGCTGGCCGACCATTGTCGCGTCACCGTGCTATCCAAAGGAGGTCTGTCGGCTGGCAGCACCGCTTACGCCCAAGGCGGTATTTCCGCAGTTCTGGATGCCAAAGATTCCCTTGATGCTCACGTCCAGGACACGCTGAACGTCGGCGCCGGACTGTGTGATGAATCGACGGTGCGATTCACCGTCGAACGGGGACCGGCCGCCATCCGGTGGCTGGCTGATCTGGGCGTCCCGTTCACTCGAAAGTCGGAAGACGAGCACGTCGATGGCTCCTCATTTCACTTAACTCGCGAAGGTGGCCACAGCCATCGGCGGGTTGTTCACGCCGCGGATGCCACCGGGGCGGCCATCGCAGATACGCTGCAGCAGCGGGCGCACTCGCATCCTAACATCACCTTATTGGAAAACCGCGTCATCGTTGATCTGATCACGCACGGAAGGCCCGGATTTTTCCCGCCTCGCTGCCTTGGCGCTTATGTCTACGATCACGAAAATCGCCAGGTGGAACCGATCGCGGCGAAATTTACCGTCCTGGCGACCGGCGGCGCCAGTCGAGTTTACCGCTACTCCAGCAACCCGGACGGTTCGACCGGCGACGGCATCGCCGTGGCTTGGCGGGCCGGTTGTCGCGTGGCCAACATGGAATTCATGCAGTTCCACCCCACCTGTCTTTATCTACCCGGCGCACCCACTCAAGCCGCCCGCTCGTTTCTCATCAGCGAAGCGGTGCGGGGTGAAGGCGGGCGGCTCATTTTGCCCGATGGAAGCCGCTTCATGCAGCGCTTCGATCCCCGGGGTGAATTGGCGCCTCGAGATATCGTCGCGCGCGCGATCGATCATGAGATGAAGCGACTGGGCATCGCCCATGTGGGCTTGGACATCAGCCACAAGAGCGCCGAGTTCATCCGACAGCATTTCCCGAACATCCACGCCCAATGCCTGGAACTGGGCTTCGACATCACGCAAGAGCCGCTGCCGGTCGTTCCTGCCGCACACTACACCTGCGGTGGCATCGTCACCGATACCTATGGCCGAACCGACCTCGAGGGCCTCTACGCCGTTGGGGAAACCGCTTACACCGGATTACACGGCGCCAATCGCATGGCCAGCAACTCTTTGCTGGAATGTTTAGTGTTTGGCACCTCCGCAGCGGAAGACATCGGCCGACACCTGCGGAACATCGCGCCGGCACCGACCCTTAAACCATGGGATGAAAGTCGCGTCACCGATTCGGACGAAGAAGTGGTGGTGACACACAATTGGGACGAGCTGCGCACCTTTATGTGGGATTATGTCGGCATCGTCCGAACCACCAAACGACTGCAGCGGGCACAGCGCCGAATTCAGCTGCTCCGGAGCGAAATCGCGGACTATTACGGTAATTTCCGTGTGAGCCGTGACTTACTGGAACTTCGGAACTTGGCGCAAGTGGCGGATCTCATCGTGCGCTGTGCGTTATCCCGGCGTGAGAGCCGTGGCTTGCATTACACGCTGGACTACCGCGAACCCAGTGATGCCCCCCAAATCAGTGTCCTGATTCCGGAGAACTTTGCCGGAACCCGCCACACCACCACATGGTGGAGCGAACGGCCTTAGGTCCGCCCCGGCGGCGTCAGCTAAAACGCACGCGAACAATCAAGCGACGACGCAAAGGCCAAGGCAGGCTGTCCGGAAGAACGATGACATGGCGGCTGGTCAAACCACACCGGAATCGCAAAATGACCAGTCCCCGGGTAATAAATGCACCTGGCATCAGCCGGCCGACACATTGCCGACCGGCGGCTTGTGTCAGCGACCATTCACCACGCTCAAGATGGGTCAAACGTGTGACCCGGCCACTCATCCAATGGTTACGAAGAAACAAGCCCGCGCTCACGAGGATGAGCGACGAGACCACAAAAGCGACCTGGAAAGGCAAAACGGCCCAGGCTGATATCAGCGCCAGACCGTACCCACCGGCAAGCCCCACAGTCAGCCAGCGCGAAGGACGAAGATAGAAATCACGCGTCGCCGCGAATCCGTCTAACGACATCAGCCATAACCGGGTCGGTAGGTTGCTCTGCGCCGAGAAGATAGCCCACCAACTCCGGGTCCTGGAGCTCTAGCAACGATTCAAACGCGGATTGCTCGGGCGGGGACAGCTCATCCAAATGCCGCTCGAGAAATTCGAGTAACAAGTGATCAAGCTCTTTCATCCCCCGTCGACAACGCCACCGCATGCGCGCCCGGTGATCGGCCATGATACGAACTCTGCGAGAGAATCGCCGTTTAGCGGCGAAGCACCATCAGCTTTTTGATCTCGGCGATGGCTTTCGCCGGATTCAGCCCTTTCGGACAGGTGTTGGTGCAGTTCATGATGGTATGACAGCGATACAGTTTGAACGGATCTTCCAAGGCGTCCAAACGCTCGCCGACTGCCTCGTCGCGGCTGTCGGCAATCCAGCGATAGGCTTGCAACAGCGCCGCAGGACCCAAGTAGCGATCGTTCCACCAATAACTGGGACACGAGGTGGAGCAACACGCACACAGGATACACTCGTATAGCCCGTCGAGGTCGGCACGGTCTTCCTTGGATTGTAGACGCTCTCGATCCGGCGGTGCCGGCGTGTCGGTCTTCATCCAAGGTTCCACCGACGCGTACTGGGCGTAGAAATGGGTCAGATCCGGCACCAGGTCTTTGATCACCGACAGGTGCGGCAGCGGATAGATTTTGACGACCCCTTCGATTTCATCGATCGGCTTGGTACATGCCAGCGTGTTGGTCCCATCGATGTTCATGGCACAGGAGCCGCACACGCCCTCGCGACAGGAACGCCTGAAGGTCAATCCGGGATCGATCTCGTTTTTAATTTTGATGAGCGCATCAAGCACCATAGGCGCGCAATCGTCGAGATCGATCTCGTAGGTATCGACACGGGGATTGTGCCCGTCCTCGGGATCGTATCGATATACCTGTACCTGCTTCGTCCGTTTGGCCGTCGCCGGGGCCGGATGGTGTTTGCCTTTGCCGACGACAGAGTTTTTAGGAAGCTTGAATTGCGCCATTCTTAATCAACCTCGCCTTCGTCCCGGAAGTTCAGGACCTTTGTGGGCGCCGGCCTGCAGCGCCCACCCTACGGATACGGTTCGTTTGATCGCCTCAATACACCCGGGGTTTGGGTGGAATCACGTCCACATCGTCCGTCAAGGTGTACATGTGAACGGGCCGATAATCGATGCGGGTCTGACCGTTACCCTCCTGCCAAATGAGCGTATGCTTGTGCCAGTTTTCGTCATCACGCTCGGCAAAATCTTCCCGCGCATGTGCACCGCGGCTCTCTTGCCGGTTGCTGGCCGCGTTCATGGTCGTCACGGCGTTCCCCAGCAAGTTCTCCAACTCAAGCGTCTCGACCAGATCGGTATTCCAGATCAGGCCACGATCACTCACGCCGATCTGATCAAAACCCTTCCAGGTTTCCGCAATCTTCTCCACGCCTTCCTGCAAAACATCGCCCGTTCGAAACACGGCCGCATAGTTTTGCATCACCCGTTGCATTTCCAACCGGAGATCGGCCGTCGGGCGCTCGCCTTTGGCGTCCCGCATCTTATCCAGCCGTTCGATGCCCAGTTCGCTGGCCGACGCCGGCAGGGTCTTATGGGGCTGCCCGGGCTTGATCAACTCGGCACAACGCAGCGCTGCGGCCCGGCCAAACACGACGATATCCAGCAGCGAGTTGGAACCGAGACGATTGGCACCGTGAACGGACACACAGGCCGCCTCGCCAATGGCCATCAGCCCGGGCACCACGCAGTCGGGATCACCATCTTTCAAGGTCACCACTTCCCCGTGGTAGTTGGTCGGAATACCGCCCATGTTGTAGTGAACGGTAGGAAGCACAGGGATCGGCTCACGCGTGACGTCCACTCCGGCGAAGATCTTTGCCGACTCGGCAATCCCCGGTAGCCGCTCGTTGATCACTTCCGGACCCAGGTGCTCCAGATGCAGGTGAATGTGGTCATTCTCCGCGCCCACACCTCGGCCCTCTCGAATCTCGATGGTCATGGCCCGGCTGACCACATCGCGGGAAGCCAAGTCTTTGGCGTTCGGAGCATAGCGCTCCATAAAACGCTCGCCTTGGGAATTGGTCAGATAACCGCCTTCGCCGCGAACCCCTTCCGTGATCAGACAGCCCGCGCCATAAATGCCGGTGGGGTGAAACTGCACGAACTCCATATCCTGAAGCGGCAGTCCGGCTCGAAGGACCATGCCGTTGCCGTCGCCCGTACAGGTGTGCGCGGAGGTGCAAGAAAAGTAGCTACGACCGTAACCGCCAGTGGCCAAGACCGTCATATGGGCGCGGAATCGATGAATGGTGCCGTCTGCCAAGTTCCATGCCGTGACGCCGCGACAGACACCTTCTTCGTCCATGATGAGGTCAAGGGCAAAATACTCGATGAAAAATTCGGCGTGGTGCTTGAGCGATTGCTGGTAAAGCGTGTGTAGGATGGCGTGCCCGGTTCGGTCGGCGGCGGCGCAGGTTCGTTGGGCTGTGCCCTCGCCGAACCGCGTGGTCATCCCGCCGAAGGGTCGTTGATATATTTTGCCGTCTTCGGTGCGCGAGAACGGCACCCCGTAGTGCTCCAGTTCCACGACCGCCGGCACTGCTTCACGGCACATGTATTCAATGGCGTCCTGATCTCCCAGCCAGTCCGAACCCTTGACCGTGTCGTACATATGCCAGCGCCAGTCGTCCTCGCCCATATTCCCCAGCGCGGCGCTCATACCGCCCTGCGCTGCCACGGTATGGCTGCGGGTGGGAAAAACCTTGGTCAGACAAGCCGTCGATAAGCCTTTCTCCGCCATTCCCAAGGTGGCTCGGAGTCCCGCTCCCCCGGCCCCCACAACGATGACGTCGTATTGATGTTCGATAATCTTGTAGGCACTGGTCATGAAGCTTCAGCCTCCGAAAGCAACTCTAAGAACGGCCAAAATACCCGCCACGCCGAGCAGAGTCAGCGCAAACTTGGCTGCGATCAAAGAAGCGATTTTGATCCACTCGATGTCAACGTAGTCTTCGATAATGACTTGCACACCGAGCTGAGCGTGGTAGAAAACCAAGGCGATCAGTATCACCATGAACACCGTCACGTGAGGCCGAGAAATCCACTCAACCACGATCGGATAATCGGCACCGGCCACGGAGACCAGGGCCACGACGAACCATAGCAACAGGGGAACCAGCGCCAGTCCACTCAAACGCTGTAACCACCAGTGATGCGCGCCTTCTTTGGCTGAACCGAGATGGTTGACTCGGGAAATCGGCGTCCGAGAGTCCATACTACGCTCCGATGGTGAGGCCTAACGTCCAGGCCAGAAAAGTGAGGATTCCGGTCGCTATCAACACGGCGACTCCGCTCTGCCGGGCCTGTTCTTTCTCGAAACCAAACCCCAAATCCCAGGCCAAATGGCGCACGCCGTTGCTGAGGTGATAGAAAAGCGCAACCGACCAGCCGAACAACAACAGTTGTCCCAGCCCCGAACTCAGCAGGCCTTGCGCAGTCGCATAAGCCTCCGGACCAACTGCCAATGCGCACAGCCAATAGATGAGAACGAGCGTACCGACCGTCAGTGCCACACCGGTTGCCCGATGCAGAATCGACAGCAGCATGGTCAATGACCAACGGTATATCTGCAGATGGGGAGAAAGAGGCCTGTTGTCGGAAGCCATTCAGCTTACCTCCAGGTTAAATTACTCGGGACTGGGCGAACGTCCGTTCGCGCGATTTCAAGAACCACGGCGAGAAGTTCCGAAACGAGGAGTCATCTTCCGCTGCCCGGGGAATAAGGTCCATTGAGCGGGGGGACCTGCACACCTACCACCGAGGCAATCGCGGATTAAAAATCAATACAGCGGCCTTTTCGTTCCCAGTCGCTGTATCGCGTCGGCTCCAGCCCCTGTGGGCCACCGATTTCCTTCGGCTTTTGGGCCGCCCTTTGTTTGCTTTCGCCCGACGGGTTTTTTCGACCCCGATCAGACGGTGGCGGGTCGCGTCGTTCCATCATCCATCCCGTGGAATCACAGGCGCCTTTTATACTGAATATGCCTATTGCGCGCAACCTGGAAGCGACCTGAACCGCTCACCGGCGGGCTGACACCAAGGCCCGGTTACCCTAAGATGGTGCTTCGTACCGTTGAGTTTTCCCTCACCCGATGGACCCGCGATTTCGGAGAGGTTCTGAATACATGAAACCAAACTGGAAAACGTTTCTCGTGGATGCCGGCGCGGAATTCGAAGATGACCGCATCGTCCACTACGGCAATCCCGAGCGCGAACGCCGGATGGTCATGACGGGTAATGTGTTTTGCGACCTTTCTCACTTGGGGTTGATTAGCGCTTACGGTGAAGACGCACTGACCTTCCTGCAAGGCCAATTCACCAACGACCTCAGCATGGTCGACGAGACCCGAAGCCAACTCAGCGCGTACTGCGACCCGAAAGGGCGCGTATTGGCAAGCTTCCGGCTATTCAAGCGAGGCGACACGTACTACATGGCGCTGCCCCGGCAAAACCTGGAACCGGTGTTACAACGCCTCCGCAAATATGTTCTCCGTGCCGACGTCACGCTGGAAGATGCTTCGGACGCCTTTGTCCGGGTCGGCATGTCGGGCCCCAGTATGGACGTGGAACTCGGCCACGCGGTGAGCCCCATTCCCAGCGAGATCGACCAAGTGACCACGCTTGAGGATGTGAGTGTGTTGCGGATACCCGGACTTCATCACCGATTTCAGGCTTTCGGTGAACTCGAAACCATGAAAAAAGTCTGGGATCGCCTGAATGTCCGCTGCGCCCCCATCGGCCCGGCACCCTACAAATTGCTGGATGTGCTGGGCGGTGTGCCGACGGTGTACCCCGAAACCGCCGAGCGTTTTCTTCCACAGATGCTCAACCTTGACGCCCTCAGCGGCGTGAGCTTCAAAAAAGGCTGCTACCCAGGCCAGGAAATCGTGGCCCGGGTGAAACACTTGGGAGGCTTAAAACGGCGTATGATTCGGGCCCATGTTCGCGGAACCAAGCAGCCGAAAATTGCCGATTCGGTCTACTTGGCAGGCCAGGATCAGGCCGTCGGACAGGTGATCGACTCTCAACCCCATCCCGATGGTGGGCACGAAATACTGGCGGTCTTGCAGATCGATCTCGCAAACCGAAGCGACCTCGTCACGGGGTCTCCGAACGGCCTGCCCATCGTTGTGGGAAACCTACCCTATTCGGCTGAATAAAAACCTAGAGAAGCGTCAAGAACTCTCGGGGCGCATATGCGGAAACAACAGGACGTCCCGAATCGACGGCGAATCGGTCAGTAACATCACCAGCCGGTCGATCCCGATACCCTCCCCGGCGGTCGGCGGCAGACCATATTCCAAGGCCGTGACGTAATCGCCATCGTAAAACATCGCCTCCTCATCGCCGGCGGCCTTTTCTTCAACTTGCCGCCGGAAGCGCTCGGCCTGGTCTTCCGGGTCGTTCAGCTCCGAAAAACCGTTGGCGAGTTCACGGGTGGCTACGAAAAACTCGAAACGCTCGGTGACCTCAGGATCAGCGCTTTTGGCCCGCGCAAGCGGGGAAACCTCAGTCGGGTAATCAGTGATGAATGTCGGATCGACCAGCCGCGACTCCACCGTGTGCTCGAAGATCTCCACCAGTAACTTACCCCAGCCGACGTTGGGCTTGACGGAAATGCCCAAGTGATCACACGCTGAAACCAAATAGTCGCGGTCCCGCAACCGGTCGATATCCAGATCCTGATTAAACTCTGCAACAGCTTCGGCGACGCTCATCCGGCGAAACGGCTGCCCGAAATCGATTCTCATCCCCTGGTACTCGAATTGAAAACCACCCACGACCACCGATGCCAAACCGCGCAGCAGCTCTTCGGTCAGATCCATCAGATCGCGATAGTCGGCGTACGCTTGATAGAACTCCAACATGGTGAATTCGGGGTTATGCCGCGCAGAGACCCCTTCGTTACGGAAATTTCGGTTGATCTCGTAGACTTTTTCGAATCCTCCGACCACCAGGCGCTTGAGGAACAGCTCCGGGGCGATTCGAAGATAGAGCGGAATATCCAAGGCATTGTGATGGGTGATGAAGGGCCGGGCGGTGGCGCCACCGGGAATCACCTGCATCATGGGGGTTTCCACTTCGATAAACCCATGATCGTCAAAAAAAGCCCGGATGAAGTTAATGATCACGCTGCGGGTTCGAAACAAAGCGCCCGTTTGCGGATTCATGATCAGATCCAAGTAGCGCTGACGGTAGCGCGTCTCCTGGTTGGTCAGCCCATGAAATTTCTCCGGTAAAGGCCGCAAGGATTTGGTGAGCAAACGCGCCTGGGACACACGGATCGACAATTCCCCGGTTTTGGTCTTGAACAAGGTCCCTTCCGCGCCGACGATATCCCCCATATCCCAGGTTTTGAAATCCCGGTAAACCGCTTCGCCCAACGCGTTCTGTTGGAAGAACAACTGGATGCGGCCGGCCATATCCTGCACGTGAACGAAACTGGATCGCCCCATGACCCGTTTGGCCATAATCCGGCCGGCCACGCGAACCTGAACCGGGTCCGCTTCGAGTTCGGCATTCTCCAAGCTGCCGTAGCGGCGGAGAAGATCGCCCGATAGGGCGTTCCGCTCGAAGTCGTTGGGAAATGCCTGCCCGTTTTCCCGCCATTGCTGGAGCTTGAGCCGGCGCTGCGCGATCAGGCTGTTTTCGTCTTGCGATTCCTGGGTCATGGTGATGTCTCGAGTGCTCTGATTTTAAAGCGCTTGTTTCAAACTGGCTTCGATAAATGGATCCAAGTCACCGTCTAAAACGGATTGGGGGTTACTGTTCTCCACCCCGGTACGCAAGTCTTTGATGCGCGACTGATCCAGTACGTACGACCGAATCTGGCTGCCCCAACCGATATCCGCCTTGGAATCCTCTTGCACTTGGGCCTTTTCTTGGCGCTTTTGCAGCTCCAACTCGTAGAGCTTGGCCTTGAGCTGTTTCATGGCCGTGTCTTTGTTTTGATGCTGCGAGCGGTTGTTTTGACACTGCACGACCACGCCAGTGGGAAGGTGAGTGATTCGAACCGCCGACTCGGTACGGTTAACGTGCTGACCGCCGGCGCCACTGGCACGATAGACGTCTATCCGCAAATCCGCCGGATTGATTTCAACCTCGATATCGTCGTCCACCTCAGGCGCCACAAAAACGGCGGCGAAGGAGGTGTGGCGACGGTTTCCGGAATCGAACGGCGATTTTCGAACCAAACGATGAACCCCGGTTTCGGTGCGAAGCCAGCCGTAAGCATAAGGTCCTTCAACCCGCACGGTGGCGCTTTTAATGCCGGCTACATCCCCCGCGGAAACTTCCAGCAGCTCCGCTTTGAATTCGTGCTTCTCGGTCCAGCGCAGGTACATGCGTAGCAGCATCTCGGCCCAATCCTGCGCTTCCGTACCGCCAGATCCGGCCTGGATGTCCAGAAAGCAGGATGAGTCGTCCAGCTCGCCCGAAAACATCCGCTGAAATTCCAGCCCGACAATATCTCGCTCAAGCCCCTCGACGTCGGCGGCAACCTCCCCCGCCGTGGCCATATCATCTTCGACTTCGGCGAGCTCCAACAGCTCTCCGGCGTCGTTCAGTGCGCCATCGAGCCGCTCAAGCGTGAGCACTACGTGTTCCAGTCGAGCGCGCTCACGACCCAGCGCCTGGGCCCGTTCGGCGTCGGACCAGACGTCCGGCACCTCGAGTTCCCGTTCGACCTCAGTCAGACGCTCTTTCTTGGCATCGTAGTCAAAGATACCTCCGCAGGTCGTGCAAACGTTGCGACAGGTCTTTCAAGCTTGTTTTAACGCCGGCAAGCTCCATGATGTCAGTCCTCGAAACAGTCACTACGCAATCGACGCGGGCGGCCGATTCGACAAGCCGACGTCAAAATAGTCGCGTAGTTTAACTCAGCCGACGGGCGTTAGCAGCCGATTCAGGGAAACTTCAACAAGCGGTCGGACAGACCGAGGCGCCGCAAGACAGCGCTTAAGTGACGTCGCTGGAAGGTATATCGATAGCCATCCAGCGGAATCAGGGTCAGCCGTTTGACGTGATCGGAGCGAAGCCGGGCCATCAATGGCATCAACCAGGTTTCCTCCAGGGACGAAGCTGCCTCGTACCAGCCGTCAAGATCGCCATGGGCAGCCAACCGGTTCACCTGGGGCAGCAGCAACAAGACGCTGCCGTCCAGGTCATCAAAGTTCAGTTGGGCACACCCGGCGGGCGGTTCACGCCACAACGAGGCGGTGAAATCCGCCAATCCGGACAGGAAACCGCCCGGTCCGATGACGTGAGACCAGCGT
Source organism: Pseudomonadota bacterium (assembly GCA_034189865.1). Taxonomy (NCBI): domain Bacteria; kingdom Pseudomonadati; phylum Pseudomonadota; species Pseudomonadota bacterium. Next base: position 45,644 of record JAXHTV010000007.1, read on the forward strand.
TTCTGGGGTGCCGGACCAACTTCACCCTCACCCCAAAACCACAGGCTGTTGATTTCCCGCTGGCCCGTTTCCGCGCGGAGTCGGTTCACGGGATGGTCGTGGAACAGCATCTGGCATTCCGTGAGCATGGTCTGAAGAATCACGGCGTCTTCGCCCGCGGGCTGCGAATGATCGATTCGATCACCAACGACGGCGGAAAGACTTTCGGTTGCCAGGCGGAAGGGCCTGGGAAGATGTAAGTACCAGCGCCCCGACGTGGCCATCTCCAAACGATATCCGGCGCCCTCGAACGCCGCGTTATAGCTTTCCACCAGTGCCCGCGACTCCGCTGCCTGCAAGTTCAACGCGGTCTCGTCAAACAGCACCATCCCTTCGGTTCCCGCCTGAAGATTGACGGGGTCTGCACGCAGCACGGGGCCGGGCACCGCTCGCCCAAAATCCCCCAGATAACTCAAGGTGGCCACCGGCAAGTGATCTTGCACACCGGAGCCGATGCCGAACAACTTGAACAGGGCCGGCTCCAGCAATCGGGGCCGGAACTCGGCACGTTTGGCACGACACAAACAGGGACTGAGCGCCGGCAACACTTCCGCGAGCGGCAGATGAGCCTGCGGCACGCCGCGGACGGGACCGAGGATGCCAGGCACGAGAACGGTGAGATGGATCGCCATTGCGCCGCCCTTCAGATTCCGGCGTGAACGCCGGAATCTCGGCCCGATATCACGATGACCGGGCGACAACCGGCGAAACACACCAAGCGTGCGCGAGGCGTTGCTATTCTGGAGACGCCTGGGAGATGGAACCTCACCGAAGCGGCATCAACACGATGTGCATCCATGGACTGAGGCTCGCTTCTAGGCCAATCGATCGAGGATGGTTCTTTCCACCGCCTCGCGTTTCGCCTCCACGTCCAAGATCTCACTTTGCAACCGGTTGATGGCGATGTCCGGATCCTTCAAGCCGTGTCCGGTCAGCGTGCAAACCACCGTGCTGCCCGGCGGAATGCGACCCGCCTTGATATCCGAGATCGCACCGCAAACGGATGTGGCCGACGCCGGCTCGCAGAACACGCCTTCCCGGTCCGCCAGGTACTTCTGGGTTGTGACGATTTCGTCGTCGGAGAAATCCCGGAACCAACCACCGGATTCCGTTTGCGCGAGGTTCGCTTGCGTCCAGCTTTGAGGATGGCCAATACGAATGGCGGTGGCTACGGTCTCCGGCGCGTCGATCATATGCCCCTGGACGAAGGGCGAAGCGCCCGAGGCCTGATAACCGACCATTCTGGGGCGATGTTGCACCATGGGCACGTGAGTCAATTGACAGCCCCCCCCACAAAAGGCGCAGGCCTCGGTGGTTTTATGCCCGGGAGAGGTCATGAGTTCCGTATAGCCGATCCAATAGGCCGTGATATTCCCGGCATTACCCACCGGCAGACAATGGTAATCGGGCGCCCGGCCCAGCTCTTCCACGATTTCGAACGCGGCCGTTTTCTGGCCCTGGAGCCGGTAGGGGTTGATGGAATTGACCACCGTCACCGGCGCGGTATCCGCCAACTCTTTGACGAGGCGCATACCCACATCGAAGTTCCCCTTAATCTGCATCACCACCGCGCCGTGGGCCATCGCTTGCGCCAACTTGCCCATGGCAATCTTGCCGTCGGGAATAATGACAAATGCAGTGATCCCGGCGCGGGCGGCATAGGCCGCCGCCGAAGCCGAGGTATTGCCGGTGGAAGCGCAAATGATTGCGCGACTTCCTTCGGCCACCGCTTGGGTGACCGCCACGGTCATACCTCGATCCTTAAATGAACCGGTGGGATTGAGACCTTCGAATTTCACGTAAAGATGATGTTGCCCACCCAAATCGCGCTCGATGTTGTCCAAACGAATCAGCGGGGTATTACCTTCTCCGAGGCTGATAGGGCGAACATCCTCAGCCAGTGGCAGCCGATCCCGATAGCGCTCGATCAAGCCAGTGTAGCGAGGATGAAATTCCATGGGGTGGTTCTCCGATCGTAAACGTGAGTCCGTCGGCGCCGTTATTGAAACGCGTGCAGCCGAATGCGGGTAATTTGCTTGGACACCGAAACCAACTGCGCGATTTGCTTCAATGCTTCGTCTAGGCGGCCTTCTCGAACGACGTGGGTCAACAAGATGACCGGCAACTCCGCTTGACCCGGGCTCTGGGATGGTTTTTGCAGGATCGCCTCGATGCTGATGGCATGCTCGGCCAAGATGCGGGTGATATCCGCCATCACGCCCGGGTGATCCTCAACCTGCAGCCTCAAGTAGTAGGCCGCCTCCACCGATTCCATGGGGACAATCTCGGTATGTGAAATCGCATGATCCTGGAATCCCAAATAAGGAACTCGATGTTCCGGATCGGCACTGAGAACCCGAACCACATCCACCAGATCCGCCACCACCGCCGATGCCGTGGGCATCGCGCCGGCACCGGCTCCGTAGAACAACATGTCCCCTGCGGCATCACCATGAATCAAGACGGCGTTCATCACCCCATCCACACTGGCCAAAAGACCTTTGCGGGGTATCAGGGTGGGATGGACCCTCAGCTCAACGCCGCTTTCGGTTCGCTGAGCGATGCCCAAATGCTTGATCGCGTAGCCCAGCTCCGCGGCATATTCGATATCCTCATAGCCGATCGCACCGATACCTTCGGTATAAACGCGATCGAACTGGAGTGGGATACCGAAAGCGATCGCCGCCAGGATTGTCAGCTTGTGGGCGGCATCAACGCCTTCGACATCGAAGGTGGGATCGGCTTCGGCGTAACCCAGAGCCTGAGCTTCAGCGAGGGCATCGGAAAAATCCATGCCGCGATCCCGCATTTCCGTCAGGATAAAGTTAGTCGTCCCGTTGATAATGCCCGCCAGCCACTGAATGTGGTTGCCCGCCAAGCTCTCGCGTATCGCTTTGATGACGGGGATACCGCCACCGACCGCCGCCTCGAAGGCGACGATCACGCCCCGATCCCGCGCCGCCTGAAAAATCTCGTTGCCATGCTCCGCAATCAGCGCCTTGTTGGCGGTGACCACGTGTTTCCCTTCGGCGATGGCCTCAAGAACAAGCGTGCGCGTGGGTTCGAGCCCTCCCATCAGTTCCACGACCACCGAGATTTCGGGGTCTCGGATGACGGCATAGGGGTCTTCGGTCAATGCGGCCCCATCGATCGTGCAAGTACGCGGTTTGTTCAGATCTCTGACCGATGCGCGCTTCACGATGACCCGACGGCCGGCACGACGTTCGATTTCCTGTGCGCTGCGCGTAAGCAAATCCACGGTTCCGCAGCCGACGGTGCCAAGACCCAGTAGGCCGATATTCACTGCCTGCAAAAGCCCAATCTCCTCAATGAACAAAACTCAAGTCGCGAGCCATCATTAGCGTCAGGGTAGAGACTAACGGAGTACTCGACGCATGTTACGCAACGCCTGACGGGTACGATGCTCATTTTCGATCAAACTGAATCGAACGTGATCATCGCCATACTGGCCGAACCCGATGCCGGGCGAGACCGCCACCTTAGCCTCTTTGAGCAGCATTTTGCTGAACTCCAGCGACCCCATCTCCCGAAAACGCTCGGGAATGGGCGCCCAAACGAACATAGTCGCCTTGGGCTTTTCGCACTCCCAGCCCAACCGGTTCAAGCCCTCGCAGAGGACGTCCCGGCGCTTACGATACATCTCTCGGATCTCAGCGACGCAGTCCTGCGGGCCTTCCAGCGCCGCAATGGCCGCCACCTGGATGGGCGTGAAAATCCCGTAGTCCAGATAGGACTTCATACGGGCGAGCGCCTGGAGCAAAACGGGATTGCCGCACATAAAACCTACCCGCCAACCGGGCATGTTGTAGCTCTTTGAAAGCGTGTAGGACTCGATCGCCACTTCCTTCGCACCAGGCACCTGCAATATCGACGGCGCGGTGTAACCGTCGAAACACAAATCGGCGTATGCGATGTCGTGCAAAACCCAGATGCTGTGCTCACGGGCAATGGCGACGACTTTCTCGAAGAAATCCAGCTCGACGCAGTCCGTGGTGGGATTGCCGGGAAAGTTGAGAACCAACATTTTGGGCTTGGGCCAGGAATCTCGAATGGCTTTCTCGAGCTCAGCAAAAAAATCGCCGCCCGGAATCATGGGTACATGCCGGATGTCGGCACCGGCGATCACGAATCCATAAGGATGAATCGGATAGGCCGGATTGGGCACCAAGACCACATCACCCGGGCCGACTGTTGCCAATGCCAGGTGCGCCAGACCTTCTTTGGAACCGATGGTTACCAAAGCTTCGGATTCGGGATCCAGTTCCACTTGATAGCGGTCTCGATACCAATGACAAATCGCCCGCCGCAGACGGAGGATACCGCGAGACTGCGAATATCGGTGAGTGTCCCCGCGCTGAGCGGCTTCGATCAATTTGTCGACAATATGCCGCGGCGTGGGCTGATCCGGGTTGCCCATTCCGAAATCGACAATATCTTCACCACGAGCGCGGGCGGCCGCTTTCAGCTCGTTGACAATGTTGAAAACATAAGGCGGAAGACGTTGTATGCGTTGAAATCTGTGTATCAAGGTGGGTTCGTCCGATCATGTGGATCAAACAACATCCCGATCATTCACGAAGCGATCGGGATGCAAACTGGGCAAAGTACAAAGAGTCGAACCCACTGTCAATCGCCCGGCGTTATACTGTGGGTAATCCAGTCAACTTGTGAATGACGATGAAACTGCACTCGGACAGCCGAACCATCAGCCACCGGGTCAACGCTTACGCACCCGGTGAAATCCGCATTGGCGAGACCGTCTACCGTCGCTCGTTGATCGTCAACGCCGACACCCTACTGGCCGATTGGCGTCCACAAACATTTGACGCAATCGATGCGAGCGATATGGACCCGATCTTGGCGCTGGAACCGGAAGTGGTCATCTTGGGAGCGGGAATCACAGCCCGACCACCCACCTGTCGGTTCATTCCCCTATTTCATCGAGCCGGAATCGGGTTTGAACTCATGACCACCGATGCCGCGTGCCGCACCTATAACATCCTGTTGGCCGAAGGCCGGAACGTCACTGCCGCGCTGATTCTTTCATAATAACTACAGCGCGATCGGGACGGGCAGAACCACCCGCTTGATGTTTCATCATCTCAGCCAAGCAGGATATCCTGGTTTTGGCCTTCGCTCTCCATGATTTGCCGCAGTCTTTTCAAGGCATCGACTTGAATCTGGCGCACCCGCTCGCGGGTCAATCCGATTTCGCGGCCGACTTGCTCCAATGTTTCCCGCTCTCGGCCGTTCAAACCGAACCGGCGTTCCACGACTTCTTTTTGTTTCTTGGGCAACCGGGATAACCAACGGGATAAGACGGTGCGAAGATCGTGATCCTGTATCTCTTCGGACGGATCATAGCTGTTCTCGTCGGCGAGTGACTCGAGCACCGGGCGATCGTCCTCAACCCCCAGAGAGACGTCGACGGACGCCGTACGCTCGTTGAGGGTCAGCATCCGTTTTACATCGTCGAGGGGTTTGTCCACCATCTCGGCGATCTCTTCAGGGGTCGCTGTACGATGGTAAGTTTGACTGAGCTTTCGGGCGGCCCTCAGATACACGTTGATTTCTTTGATCACGTGTATTGGCAATCGAATCGTGCGCGTTTGATTCATCAATGCGCGCTCGATGGTTTGGCGAATCCACCAGGTGGCGTAAGTGGAAAATCGGTACCCCAATTCCGGGTCGAACTTGCCCACAGCGTGGATCAACCCCAAATTTCCCTCTTCGATCAGGTCAAGCAGCGGCAAACCGCGGTTGATGTAACGCCGGGCAATCTTGACCACTAAACGGAGATTACTCTCGATCATGCGATGGCGGGATGCCTCACACCCGCGTCTTGCTCGCCGGGAATAGTAAACTTCTTCTTCCGCCGTCAGCAGTGGCGAATAGCCAATCTCGTTGAGGTAAAGGCGAGTGGCGTCCATCTGAACGTCCATCTCATTCGCCCAGGAAGACGTTTTCTGTTCAGAATCACTGCCCGATTCCGCCGACAAATCCGGCGAATCGCCGCTCCCGCTGCCGGAATCCTCATTTTCTAATTTGGGCTGTTCTTTGTCGTCCCAGCTTTCGCCCAAGTTTCCCGAAATATCGACTGTCAGTTTCTCTGGCCTGCCCGCCGTCATTGCCTGCTCCTTGAGGACGAACCTCTCCGTTGACAAGGACGGGATACCCACAGAAGTGAAGGCGAAACGAAAAGGCGAAGGACCAGCGCCATAGATCGACGACGGCCAACACATACGAGATTTTTTTAAAAATCTGCTCCGCCCGGTCGAGTCCTCCGTCCACGGAATATCCGCGTCACGACTTACGGCAGAGACATTATGAGTGGTCTCAAGTAGCCCGATGGTTTAACGAGCCGGTAGATAACGCAGCGGATCAACGGGGGCTCCATCCACGCGTATTTCGAAATGCAATATGGGTTGTTGATTGTTGCCGAGCCCCATTTCGGCAATCAACTGCCCAGCGACCACTTTGTCTCCTTCCTCCACATACAACTTGCGGTTGTATGCATACGCACTTAAAAAATGATTGTTATGTTTCACGATAATAAGCTGACCGTAACCGATTAGTCCACTACCGCTGTAGACGACACGCCCGTCGGCCGCCGCGCTCACCGCACTGCCGCCCTTACCAGCGATATCAATGCCCTTGTTGCCCCGCCCCTGACTGAATCGTTCAACGACCTGCCCCTGAGCCGGCCAACGCCACACCGGCGAAGATGCCGCAACGGACGTGCTTCCCGAAGCGGATTTCGACGATGCCTTGGCTTTCGGCGAACTGGGACGGGTGGTGGAAGAAGCGGAAGGGCGCGACAAGCGCAAACGTTGCCCGATATAAATCAGATCTGGATTGTGCAATGAATTCCATGCCGCGAGATCGCGCGCGTCCAACTGATAGTACCAAGCGATGGCGTAGAGCGTCTCACCGCTCTGGACAGTGTGGTATTCAGGTCTCGGGCCTTGATGGGCCGGCGGGCGACCGGGCGAATCGGGCCAATTCAATGCCGTACTGCATCCCACCGAAACCAGCGCGAACAGACCGATCAGTCCGGCGGGACGATAGAGGCCGGTGATCCAACGCCTGATGCGGCCCGAGTTCGCCACCACCGCAAGCGGAGGCCGTTAGAGCACGAAATACATCGCGACCAGGACCGTCGCAACGCCCCAACCGATGAATTCCATGTAGTCTTTGATATAACCCTCGACCGCAGCTCCCCATCTTCCGACGATAAACGACACCAGAAAGAACCGGGCGCCACGGCCGATAAAGGAAGCCACGATGAAAGGTAACAGCGCCATACCCATAAATCCGGAGGCAATGGTGAACATCTTGTAGGGAATCGGAGAGAATCCGGCGATGAACACCACCCAAACGCCCCAGGTACGAAACAGTTCTTGGACGAGCTCCAGTTTCTCGGTGTACCCCATACGTTCGATCCATGGCGCCAAGGCGTCGAAGGCGAAATGGCCGAGGATATAACCCAGTAGACCGCCCGCCACCGACGCGATGGTGGTGAGCAACGCGAATTGTAACGCCCGATTTGGTTTCGCCAGCGCCATGGGGATCAGCATCACGTCCGGCGGTACGGGGAAAAAAGAAGACTCGGCGAAACTCACCCCGCCGAGATACCACGGTGCGTGCCGATGTCCCGCCGCACGTACGGTCCATTCGTACAACCCGGTAAACAGCTTCATCAATACCCCTCGACTAGCGGCACAAAGTTGACGGATTCAAGGACTTCTTCCTCGTACGCCCCCCCAGTGCGATGAATAACCCGTAACTGTTGCTCCTGCGTTCCACCAATCGGAATCACCAAACGGCCACCCACGGTGAGTTGCTCGAGCAGCGCGAGCGGAAGATCTTCCGGCGCCGCAGTCACCAGAATGCCATCGTAGGGGGCATTTTCTTCCCACCCCCAGTGACCATCACTGTGACCACAAACCACATTACGGATGCCGAATCGCTTCAAGCGAATTTTCGCCTGCGTGAACAGCTCCGGAATCCGCTCTACAGTAAAGACCCGAGGCACAAGCTGAGAGAGAATCGCGGACTGATACGCCGATCCGGTACCCACCTCGAGCACCCGCTCGGGCGCATGTCCGGCGAACAAAGTCTCTGTCATCTTCGCCACGACATAGGGCTGGGAGATGGTTTGACCGTAACCGATGGGCAGCGCCACATCCTCGTAGGCCCGACTGGCCAGCGCTTCGTCGACGAACAAATGACGTGGCATGTTCCCCATCAACTCGAGCACCCGCTCATCGCCGATTCCCCGTTCGGCCAGGCGTCGCACCATACGGGCCCGAGTCCGCTGGGACGTCATCCCCACCCCTTGCAAGCGAATATCGCTCACAACTCAAACCCTTTCAGCCAACCCGCCACGGCCTCCAAACCAGTGTACTGGGTCAGGTCGACCTGAACCGGGGTCACGGAAACGGCAGCGTCGGCAACGGCATGAAAATCGGTACCCGGCCCGGCATCCGCTTCGGCGCCGGCCGGACCCACCCAGTAGATGGGTAAGCCGCGCGGGTCGTGGCTCTTGATCACGCGCTCCGCGCGGTGTCGGCGTCCCAAGCGAGTCGCCACCACGCCGCGAATTTGATCCATCGGCAAATCGGGCACATTCACATTGAGGATGGTATCGGCCGGCAGCGGATTGACGCGCAAGCGAAGCACCAGCTTTTTCACAACTTCGGCCGCCGTCTCGTAGTGACATGGGTTCTCGGAGACCAGCGAAACCGCAATGGCCGGCAGACCCAGGAACCGCCCCTCTACGGCGGCAGCCACCGTACCGGAATAGAGCACGTCATCCCCCATATTCGCACCGGCATTGATGCCGGAGACCACCATGTCGGGCAACTCATCGAGTAAGCCCGTGATGGCGAGGTGAACGCAGTCCGTCGGTGTGCCGTCCACACAACTGACGTTATTCGGGCCTTCGTGAACGCGCAGGGGTCGATTCAGGGTGAGGGAGTTACTGGCACCACTTCGATTTCGGTCCGGCGCCACCACGATCACATCGGCGATTTCCGACAAACCCTCACACAGCACCCGCAGCCCGCGAGCTTGGCAACCGTCATCGTTACTGAGCAAGATCCGCACGGTGTTCCTTTTTTGAATCCAGCTGAAGCGTGATACCTTTTGGCTGACCGTGAAACCTTCTGTCAACGCGCCGGTCAGAACAGTCTGGGACTGCGCATGATAAGGTCCTGCGCGGCGTGAAATTTCACCGGGTCGCCCAGGCAAAACTATACTCGAACCGGTCGCGAGTCACCTAGTTTTGTCGAATGGCATCAGATCGCCAGGCGGCCGTCATGGCGACAGACGCAAACAGGCATTGTCCATGAACGACGAAAACGACCTGTCCTCAAAAGACGCCGAATTGTTTCGCGAGGCGATGTCGGATGTTCGTGTACTGAAACACGATCGCGTCTCACTTCGACGCACGCCGCCCACCGCCGAGCCCCATTTTACGCGCAAAGATGAAGCCGCCGCATTGCGGGAATCTCTACTTGGGCCCACTGATATCGAGCTGGAGTCCGGCGAGGAATTGTTTTTTGCCCGGCCTGAGATCCGACGCACCGCATTGCGAAAACTTCGTCGCGGTCAATACGTGGTTGAGGACGTGCTCGATCTGCACGGCTTAAACCGCCACCAAGCGCGCCAAGCAGTGAACGAATTCCTGCACGAGGCCTGTACCGCTCGGATGGGCTGCGTTCGTATCATTCACGGCAAAGGACTGCGCTCACCGCAACAACGCGCTATTTTGAAGCACAAGCTCAACACGTGGCTTACCCATTGCGAGGCGGTCTTGGCCTTTTGTTCCGCGCGCCCCCACGATGGGGGTACTGGCGCCGTTTACGTTCTGCTCAAGCGGCGCTCATAAACCCTTCGCCTCACCGCGCTCCAACGTCGGCTCGCCGGTGTCCAACAACTCGCGAAGCAAACTCGTTGCATAAGCGCCGGCGGGCAGGAAGAAAGACACATTCATCTCGTCACTATCGACGATCTGCCACTTCAAATCCGAGGGATAAACGCGTAAGGCGCGCCGCTGATGCGCCATTCCCTCGCCGGCCAGCAGCGCACACAATTCCGGATAATCAGCCGCCACGGCACGTTCGAGTTCCTTCACGGCACCGTCTGTCGGTGGCTCACCCGCGCCCCACATGGGCCCGGTGACGTTTAACTCTCCCGCAGCGGTCCGTCGTGCCAGCGCTTCGCCATCCTGTTCAGAATCGAACAGAAAATGACTGCCCCGCCCCGCCAGCTGCAAGATATCGCCGGCTTGAGACTGATTCCAACTTCCGGAGCGCACGCGGGCATCGAGCACGGCGTTGAAAATCTCACTGCGGGCCGCCGAAAGGGCCATCGTTCGCTCTCCCCGTCCAGCGCGACGTGGACGGCGAGATTGCGCGGTCAGCGCGCGGGCCTGCTGTAGATTGCTGCCGTCACGACCGAACCGTTGGGGCCCGAAGTAGTTGGGAAAGCCCTCTTTGCTAATCATCTCCAAGCGCCGCTGCAACGCGATGCCATCGGCGGCCAGGTCGCGTATACGCAAGTTGAACCGATTGCCGCGCAAGGCGCCTACCCTGAGCTTTCGATTGTGCTGAAAAACCTGCAACACTTGAGCACAGCCTTCGGTCTCCGTGGACAAAGCCGCGTGCCAGTCGGGCGCAGGACGGCCGGCCAAATCAACTGAGAACCACTGCTCGGTCACCGCGTGGCGGTCTTTCCGCCCGGCATAACCCACCGCAGCGCTCGGCACGCCAGCCACACGGGCCAGTTTGGCCGCCAACCAAGTGGTATTCGCTTCACGCTTTTGAATAAAGAGCAGTACGTGCTGACCGCTTTGCGCCGGCTCGAATGCCAAGACTTCCTGCACTAGAAAGTCTTCCGGCACCTGTCGTGTCACGCCTCGTCCCACCGGACCGCCCCAGGCATAGGCCAACGGCTGCGAGCCGCCCCCAACAACCGAAACCGGAGACTCAGCGGACATTGCCGGTCTCAACGAGCAACACCACCGCTTCCGCCGCGATACCTTCCTCCCGGCCGATGAAACCCAAACGCTCGGTGGTGGTGGCCTTGAGGTTGACACGGGTCGTGCTGACCCCGAGATCAGAGGCCAAATGCGCACACATTTGTTCGATATGGGGCTTAAGCTTGGGCGCCTGGGCGATGACGGTGATATCTGCATTACCGACCTGCAGCCCCAGCTGCTCAATCAGCCACACCACGTGCCGGAGCAAATCCCGGCTGTCAGCGCCCTGCCACTTGGGATCGGTGTCCGGAAAATGGCTACCGATATCGCCCAGCCCCGCAGCACCGAGCAGAGCATCACAAAGGGCGTGAATGGCCACATCCCCGTCGGAATGGGCGACAACACCTCGGGGGTAAGGAATGCGCACTCCGCCCACAATGACGCAGTCACCCGGCCCGTAGGCGTGGACATCATAACCGTGACCAACACGCACTTAGTGTTCCCCCCGCTGAGCCCAGCTGCGGTGTATCGCCTCGGCCATCACCAAATCGGCCGGGGAAGTGATTTTAATGTTATCCGCCCGGCCTGGCACCAAATGAGGTCGACCGCCAACTTGTTCCATGGCCGAGGCTTCGTCGGTGACTGTCCATTGTTCGTCGACGGCACGTTCCAATGCATCGCGCAACTCGGCGTAGGGAAACATCTGAGGGGTAAAAGCTCTCCAGATGCCAGTGCGGGACAGGGTGTCGCGGACACATCCCTCGTCGTCCGCGCGTTTTAACGTGTCAACCACCGGTGCGGCCAACAGGCCGCCGGCGAAACCCGGCGCCGCGGAAGCCAACAACCGTTCAAGATCGGTGCGGTGAAGACAGGGACGCGCCGCATCGTGAACCAACACCCAGTCGCCGGACTCGGCCGTGTCTTCAAGACGAATCAAGCCACTTAGAACGGAATACATCCGTTCCTGCCCACCCGGCGCCAAGACAATACGGGCATCGCGAGAGACGGCCAGTTGTGGCCAGTGCGTATCCGCCTGCCCCAGAACCACCACGATACCGGCCACGCTCGGCTCGGCCAGAAACGGCGCCAGAGACCATTCGATGACGGTCCGGCCGGCCAATGGTAGATACTGCTTGGGAATTCGCGAGGCCATGCGCGATCCGACACCGGCGGCCGGTACCACGACCCAAAACCGGCTATTCATCGTTCTGAGCGGCTTGTTCTCGTTCCGGCCGCTGATCCACGACGTGGTAGAACACTTCGTCGCGACCCACCATCCCCAGTTCCTGACGCGCGCGCTCCTCCACGGCATCGAGTCCCTGCTTGAGGTCTCTGACTTCCGCCGACAAGGCTTCGTTGCGGGCCCGAAGTCCGCGATTCTCGCTTTCTATCTGTTGGATCTGCGCATCCAGACGGCGCCGGAGCGGATAGCCGTCGTCTGCCAACCAGATCTGGAACTGCAGCGCCAACAGCAGCAACACAAGCGCCGAAACGATCCATTTCACGGCCAGTAAACTCCACCTATCTCGCCCCAATCACGCTCGGAACAACCGCCGTCGTGCGCCGGGGCCATTGCGCAGACCCGACGCGCGAGGCGATCGAGCTGACTAACCGTCAAGTCGAATCGGGAAGGCAGCCAATCCCGGGTAGTGCGAGCGGTCGCCCAACCCGGCCTCGATCCGCAGCAGCTGATTGTACTTGGCGACCCGGTCGCTGCGACAAAGGGACCCGGTTTTGATCTGCGTGGCGCTGGTGGCCACCGCCAAATCGGCGATGGTGTCATCTTCCGTCTCGCCAGACCGATGAGAGACGACGGCGCTGTAGCCTGCGTCGGTCGCAGTCTTGATGGCGTCCAGCGTTTCGGTCAGGGTACCAATCTGGTTGACCTTAATCAGGATGGAATTGGCCACGGCGCGCTCGATGCCCTGACGCAGAATCTTCGTATTGGTGACGAACAAATCGTCGCCCACCAATTGCACCCGCTGACCAAGCCGCTCGGTCAATACCGACCATCCGTCCCAATCGTCTTCGGCCATGCCGTCCTCGATGGAGATAATCGGGTAGCGATCTACCAAATCGGCGAGGTAATCGCAGAACTCTGCCGAACTGAACTGTTTGTTTTCCGAGTCCAGGTGATATTTGCCATCGCGGTAAAACTCCGAACTGGCCGCATCCAGGCCGAGGTAGATGTCTTTACCGGCGGTGTAGCCCGCCTGCCCGATGGCTTCCAGGATGGTTTGCAAAGCTTCCTCATTGGAGGACAGATCCGGCGCGAAACCACCTTCATCGCCAACCGCTGTATTCAAACCCCGTTTACGCAGAACTTTTTTCAGGGAATGGAAAATTTCGGTACCCTGCCTGAGCGCTTCGCTAAAGCTGGGGGCACCGACTGGCAGGATCATAAATTCCTGGATATCCACGTTGTTGTCGGCATGGGCACCGCCATTGACGATGTTCATCATCGGCACCGGCATACCGGTGGCGCTGTCGCCGCCCAAGTAGGCATAAAGCGGCCTTCCGGCCTGGGCAGCAGCCGCTTTCGCCGCGGCCAGGGAGACGGCAAGAATGGCATTGGCGCCGAGGCGGGATTTGGTTTCCGTGCCATCCAGCTCGATCATTCGCTGGTCAAGCGCGGACTGATCTTCGGCGTTCATCCCGGCCAGAGCACCGCGAATCTCGCCGTTGACATGGGAGACCGCCTTGCGAACGCCCTTACCGAGATAGCGAGAGGCATCGCCGTCACGCAGTTCAACGGCTTCACGGGTGCCGGTGGAGGCGCCGGATGGAACCGCCGCGCGCCCTCGGGCGCCAGTCTCCAGCACCACTTCGGCTTCGACGGTGGGGTTACCCCGGGAATCGAGTATTTCCAAACCGCGGATCTCGGAAATCTTTGCCATGTTCACTCCCTTCCTATTCGTTTCGCGCCGCGGGCCCGTATAACTTAAGAATCCAACAGTTCGTCTTCTTCCAACGGACCAGACTTGACGATGGCGTCGATGTCTTTCAGTGTCTTTAATAATCTGTCCATACGGCCGAGCGGCCAGGCGTTCGGCCCGTCGCTGAGCGCCTCCGCCGGGTTCGGATGTGTTTCCATGAATAGCCCCGCAACCCCGGCCGCGATGGCCGCTCGAGCCAGGACCGGGACAAACTCTCGCTGGCCGCCGGATCGGTCACCTTGGCCGCCGGGTAGCTGAACGGAGTGGGTGGCATCGAAGACCACCGGGGCATGGGTTTGACGCATCACCGCCAGTGCCCGCATATCCGAGACCAAATTGTTGTAACCAAAACTGACGCCCCGTTCACAAACCATAATTTGATCGTTGCCCACTGCGCGCGCCTTTGATACCACGTGGGCCATATCCCACGGCGCGAGAAACTGGCCTTTTTTGATGTTCACCGGCAAACCTTGACGGGCCACGTTCTGAATATAGTTGGTTTGACGACACAAAAAGGCGGGGGTTTGCAGCACATCAACCACGGCGGCGACTTCCGCCAGCGGCGTATCCTCATGGACATCTGTCAGCACGGGCACCCCGATCTGCCGTTTAACCTCGGCCAGTATTGCCAATCCTTGTTCCATTCCCGGCCCCCGAAAACTGGTATGGGCCGAGCGATTGGCTTTATCAAAGGAGGATTTGTAGATAAAAGGAATGCCCAAACGACCCGTGATTTCCTTCAGCTGACCGGCCGTGTCCAGGGCCAGCTCAAGACTTTCGATCACACACGGACCGGCGATCAGAAAAAACGGGTGTTCGATCCCGACTTCGAAGTCTAATAACTTCATCCGGCCGCTACCTGGTCCGCTTGCTGCATGCGGTGTGCGCGTGCCGCCTGGATAAAGCCGGAAAACAAGGGATGGCCGTCACGGGGGGTGGAGGTGAATTCCGGGTGGAACTGACAACCCAAAAACCACGGGTGATCGGGAAGCTCGACGATCTCAACCAGCTGCTCGCCGGCTGACGTTCCCGCGATTTTAAGCCCATGTTCCTTCAACACGTCCAGGTAGCGATTGTTGAATTCGAAACGATGACGATGCCGTTCGGAGATTTCGCTGGCCCCGTACAAACGATACGCCAATGAATCCGCGGCCAGCGCACAGGACTGCGCGCCCAAACGCATCGTCCCGCCCAGATCCTCGTTGGCTTCCCGATACTCCACCGAACCGTCGGCTTTCACCCATTGCTTCATGAGCGTGATCACGGGATAAGGCGTATCGGCATTGAACTCGGTGCTGTGGGCGTCATTCAAACCGGCGACGTGACGGGCGAACTCGATCACCGCCACTTGCATGCCAAGACAAATACCAAGATAAGGAATGCGATTTTCACGCGCGTAACGCACCGCCGCGATCTTTCCTTCCACGCCGCGCAAACCGAAGCCACCAGGAACCAAAATCGCGTCCAGATCGCCCAAACATTCGGTCCCTTCCGACTCGATCCGCTCGGAGTCGATGTATTCAATCTTGACCTGGGTGTGGGTGTGAATTCCGGCGTGAAGCAGCGCTTCGTTCAACGACATGTAGGCGTCAGTCAGTTCCACATATTTGCCGATCAACCCCACCCGAATGCTGACATCCTGTTTCCGCCGAGCATCCACGACGTCCTGCCACTCGTGCAGATCCGCGGGCGGCAGCCCAAGCCCGAATCGTTCCACCACGATTTCGTCGAGATTCTGCTCGTGCAGCTTGAGGGGGATCTTGTAGATATCGTCGACGTCGACGGCCGAAATCACGGCTCGTTCCGGCACGTTGGTAAATAGCGCGATCTTCCGCCGCTCTTCGGGCGGCAGCGGACGGTCGACCCGACAAATCAGAATATCCGGCTGAATCCCGATGGAACGCAGTTCCTTGACGGAGTGCTGAGTCGGCTTGGTTTTCATCTCGCCGGAGGTGGGAATGAACGGCACCAACGTCAGGTGGATATACAAGGCGTTCTGCGGTCCGAGTTCTGCGCCCATTTGCCGTATGGCTTCGAGAAACGGCAACGATTCGATGTCACCCACCGTTCCGCCGATTTCCACCAAACAGATATCGGCATCCCCCGCCCCGGCGCGAATACATCGCTTGATCTCGTCGGTGATGTGTGGAATGACCTGCACCGTGCCGCCCAGATAGTCTCCGCGCCGCTCTTTCTGAATAACGCTCTCGTAAATCCGGCCAGTGGTGTAATTGCTGTGACGACCGGTGGTGGTGCGAATGAAACGCTCGTAGTGCCCCAAATCCAAATCGGTTTCGGTACCGTCGTCGGTCACGAAAACTTCGCCGTGCTGGAAAGGGCTCATCGTACCGGGGTCGACGTTGATATACGGATCGAGTTTCACCGTGCTCAACTTCAAGCCGCGTGCTTCCAGAATAGCACCCAGCGAAGCGGCGGCGATCCCCTTCCCGAGGGAAGACACAACGCCACCGGTTACGAATACAAATCGGGTCATGCCGGAGACCTTAAACTAAGGATGTTATGTGAATCGGAGAGGCTTTTTACGACGGGGCTCCAGCCTACCAGAGTCCCCCCCGGACGACAATGAATACCCCACCAAATTCCCTCATACGAGCTTAGTGCAATGGTGGATGATTCGACCATTCAAGCCGCAAGCCCGGACCATTGCCAGCGGAGAAAGGCGCGCAATCGCATAACTCGCCGATGGCCGCCAGCTCATCGTCGACGAAAAGCAGCGGCATGTAAGAACGCATCCACGGTACCACGCGCCGCTCTTGCAATAGCTTCTTCAGCGGACGAGTCGATCCGCGCACCTGCGGGCGGCACCGCTCGCCGCCTTGGCGAAAACCGATGGTGATTCGCGCGCCCAGAATGTCCAGATTCAAGCCACCAGCCGGTGAGGAAACCAAGCGCAGAGTACCCAGTCCTGCGGGCAAGGAAAAACCCGTTGCCGGATTCTGCCATTGCACGGGTGATGACCACGGCTTGACGCATATCGGGCGGGCGGCATAAAGGAAATTTCCATAACGACGCACCTCCCCGCCTGGCCAGTCGATACGGGGGCTACCCGCGCCCCCCCGCTCAATCGCGGTCTCGACAATTTGCCGCAGTTTCCGTTCACTCGGACAAGTCAAACCGGTCAGCTCCAACCAAACCCGCAACAGCTGAAACTGCCGCGCCACCGATCGGCCGGCCATCCGATCCACGGCCAAGCGCCCGCCCGAATCCATCAGGCTTGCCAGCTCTTCTCGTGCGTACTCGCGAAGCAATGCCGCCGCATCGGCGTTGTGTCTGGCAACCCGCGCCAGCGTTTTAGCCGCCGCGGGCCAGCGCTCACGCAGGCGCGGCGTGATTTCGTGACGAAGATAATTGCGGTCGAAGGACACATCGGCGTTACTCGCATCTTCCACCCAGTGCAGGCCACGCTGCCGAGCATATTCGGTGAGTTGGCTTCGATCGACGTCCAGCAAAGGACGCACCAGCGAGCCGGCCCCAAAGCGGGCGACCGCGGGCATGGCAGCCAGCCCGGTGGGACCGGCACCGCGCAAGGCCTGGAGCAAAAAAGTCTCCATCTGATCATCCCGGTGCTGACCGGTCAGGAGCACATCACCCTCGCCCATGACATCGGCCAGCGCCTGGTAACGGGCCTCTCGAGCCTGGGCTTCCAAACTATGGCCACGCGCTAAGACCAGGTTCAGTTCCAGACAGCGGTACGGCACTTGGAGTTCTCGGCAAACGGTGCGGCAATGGGCATCCCACGACCGACTCACAGGCTGTAACTTATGGTCCACGTAAACGGCGTGAACCTCCGCGCCATCGAGGGCGGGGCGAGCCGCCGCCACCAAATCCAGCAGGACACTGGAATCCACCCCCCCACTGAACGCAACCCAATAACGCCTGGGCCTCGGGACGGGCTTCAGCCGATCAAGCAGATACGCAGCCGACAGCATGGCGAACAAGCGGGCGAAAACACGGGGGACGGCCGACTACTAAGCATCTTTGAATTGCCCGAAACCCATCAAACGCCCATGGCGTTGGGCGAGCAATTCGTCTGTTTTGATCTGCCGGAGCTCGGCGAGTGCTTCGATCAGATAGGTTCGAAGCCGGCGGGCCATTTCTGCCGGATCACGATGCGCACCGCCCAGTGGTTCAGGAATCACCGAATCCACCAACCTCAGTTCGTGCAAGCGATCGGACGTAATGCCCATGGCCGACGCCGCCTCCTCGGCCTTGGCGGCATCTTTCCAGAGAATCGATGCACAGCCCTCCGGCGAAATTACCGAGTACGTGCTGTGTTGCAACATGGCCACCCGATCACCCACACCGATGGCCAAGGCGCCACCGGATCCGCCTTCGCCGACCACAACACACACGATTGGGGTTTTCAACGCTGACATCACGAACAGATTACGAGCGATGGCTTCACTCTGACCTCGCTCTTCGGCGTCGATCCCGGGATAGGCGCCCGGCGTATCGATGAACGTCACAATCGGCAACCCGAAACGCTCTGCCATCTGCATCAGACGCAACGCTTTTCGATAACCTTCCGGCTTCGGCATGCCGAAATTGCGACGAACCTTCTCTTTGGTATCACGCCCCTTCTGATGGCCGATGACCATCACGGCTAAATCATCCAGCGCCGCCACGCCACCCACGATGGCCGGATCGTCGGCGAACATCCGATCGCCATGCAGCTCTTCGAAACCAGTGAACGCCAAGGCGAGATAATCCAAGGTATAAGGACGCTGAGGATGCCGGGCCAACTGCGAGATCTGCCACGGAGTCAAATCGGAGAAGATCGACTCGGTCAAGCTGCGGCTTTTCGCCTCCAGACGGTCAATCTCCTCGCTAATATTGACTTCGCTGTCATCGCCGAAATGTCGCAGCTCTTGAATCTTTGCCTCCAGCTCGGCGATTGGCTGTTCAAACTCGAGATAATTTGGGTCCATGTTCTCGCTCTGTTTCGTTGACCTTTACCCGGGCCTGCTCACCCGATTCATACTCATTTCAGTGGTGGGGATGCTGTTATCTCCAACATCCGGAAACACACCGACCCCGCTCTGACGGCCGGGCACGTCGTGATTATGACTCCCGGCCCTATGACACCATAGCCTGCGAGGGAGAACTCGCGCTACCAGCCGCTTGACGACTGTAATCCAAACGGACCGAATCCCGCCCCAGCCACTGTTGCAAACGCTGCAATAAATCCTCGCAGGGACGCACCCGCCAATCGCTGCCCAAGCTGAGCTCGACCCGCGCCTTGGCATTTTGGTAACCGATCCAGACCTGACACTGCCCGTCCCGGTAAGGATCCAGCAACCGCCCCAACTGCGAGACAAACTCGCTGCCAGCGACATTCTCAGGCCAGACCAAACGCAATCGCCGGGCGTAACGTTCACGCGCCTGATCCAGGTCCATGATGTTTTTCGGGCTCATACGATAACCACCGCTGAAGTCGTCGTACGAAAGTTGCCCTTCAACCACCAACAGGTTGTCCTTGGTTAATAGCTGGGCATAGCGTTGGAACTGCTCTTCGAAGACCGCCACCTCGATTCGCCCACTGCGATCATCCAATGTTAAAAAAGCCCGCCGGCCGGCCTGGCGCCGCAAATTCACCACCAACCCGGCGACAACCGCGTCGCGACGCTGCCGCGGGCCACCGGCGGGAGATTCCCCCAGTCCAGCGACGACATCCGCCAGACGACCACTGGTGAACTGCGCTAAATCGGCTTCGTACTCATTGATGGGGTGACCGGTGAGGTACAAGCCCAGGGTGTCTTTTTCTTCCTTCAGCCGTTGTTTCTCATCCCACTCTGGCATGAGTTCCGTTTCGAAAGCCGGCGCTTCTCCGGAAACAGGTACACTGGCCGCGGCTTCACCCAAACCGAACAAATCATCCTGCCCGACGGCGTCGTCGCGTCCATGTTGCTCGGCGATTTTTAAAGCGCGCTCCAAACCCGCCATCAAGGTGGCGCGATTGTGTCCGACGCTATCGAGCGCACCGGCCTTGATGAGGCACTCCACGACGCGACGGTTGATTTTACGCAAATCCACCCGACGACAGAACTCGAGCAAATCGGCAAATGGACCACCGCTGTTCCTTTCCGCCAACATGGCGTCGATGGCGCTGCGCCCGACGCCCTTAATCGCCCCGAGCCCGTAGCGGAGGGTTTGCTCGCCCACGGCGGAAAAAGCGAAATCCGAAGCATTGACGTCCGGCGGGAGTACCGACAAACGCATCGCGTGGCACTCCTCGATCAAGGTGACCACTTTGTCCGTGTTATCCATATCGGATGACAACACGGCAGCCATGAACTGCGCCGGAAAGTGCGCTTTAAGCCACGCGGTCTGATAAGACAACAACGCGTAGGCGGCCGAATGCGACTTATTGAAACCATAACCGGCGAATTTTTCCATCAGGTCGAAAATGTAAGTCGCCGTGGCCTCATCGACCCCATTGCCCTGAGCACCTTCAAGGAAAATGGTTCGTTGCTTGGCCATCTCCTCAGGTTTCTTCTTACCCATGGCGCGGCGAAGAAGATCGGCACCGCCCAAGGTATAGCCCGCCAGCACCTGGGCGATCTGCATGACCTGTTCCTGGTAAAGGATGACTCCGTAGGTCGGTTTCAGTATGGGTTCCAGATCCGGATGCGGATATTCAACCTTGGCGCGACCGTGCTTGCGATTGATGAAATCATCCACCATGCCGGATTGCAGCGGCCCGGGACGGAATAACGCAACCAGTGCGACGATATCTTCGAAACAATCCGGCTGCAGCCGCTTGATGAGATCTTTCATTCCCCGGCTTTCGAGCTGAAACACCGCTGTGGTCTGGTGTTCTTTCAAGAGCACGTAGGCTTTAGGGTCATCCAGCGGGATGGCCGTGACATCCACCGGCGCCTCGCCCTGCCCGGTCCGATCGCGATTGATGGCTTTGACCGCCCAATCGATGATGGTCAAGGTACGCAAACCCAAAAAGTCGAACTTGACCAGACCGACGCTCTCAACATCATCCTTGTCGAACTGGGTGACGGTGTTCTCCCCGCCCGGTTCACAATACAGCGGCGTGAAGTCGGTAAGATCGGACGGTGCGATCACCACACCGCCAGCATGCTTACCCGGATTTCTCGCCAAACCTTCCAACGCCAGGGCCAACTCCAATAGCGTGCTGACGACTTCATCTTCCCGGTAGAGCTGCGCCAGTTCCGGCTCTTGCTCCAAGGCTTTGGTCAGGGTCATGCCGAGCTCAAACGGGATGAGTTTGGCGATTCGGTCGACAAAACCGTAGGAGTGCCCCAAAACCCGGCCCACGTCCCGCACCACGGCTTTAGCGGCCATGCTACCGAAGGTGATGATTTGACAAACCTGCTCGGCGCCATAGCGACGGGCAACGTAATCGATCACCCGGTCACGCCCGTCCATACAAAAGTCGATATCGAAGTCGGGCATCGATACCCGCTCCGGATTAAGAAAGCGCTCGAAGAGCAGATCGTAAGCCAAGGGATCCAGATCCGTGATCCGCAAGGCATAGGCCACCAGCGACCCCGCCCCGGATCCGCGCCCGGGCCCCACCGGCACATCGTTCTCCTGCGCCCAGCGAATGAAGTCGGCGACAATGAGAAAGTAGCCGGGGAACCCCATGGACTCGATCACGCCCAATTCACGGGCCAAACGCTCGGCATAACGCGCTTTGATGGCCGGGAAATCGGCCGAGTCGGGATCGAACAACTGGGCCAGACGGGTGGCCAGACCGGCCTCCGCCTCGGCACGCAAATGCGCTTCGGGCGGCACATCACCCGGCGTGGGGAATTTTGGCAAGAAGTTCTCGCCCAGACGCAAAGACAAGTTGCAGCGGCGGGCAATCTCCACGGTGTTTTCCAGCGCCTCGGGCAGGTCGGAGAACTTCTCCACCATCTCTTCGGGGCTGGTCAGGTACTGCTGGGCTGAATAATGACGTGGCCGCCGAGGATCGGCGAGGACGCGACCGCTGTTGATGCACACGCGCACTTCATGGGCTTCGAAATCCGCCGCCGCCAGGAACCGGACGTCCTGCGTGGCCACCAGCGGCAAGCCCCTTGAATCGGCAAGATCGACCGCCGCTTGCAGATAGGTTTCTTCATCCGCCCGGCCAGTCCGCTGAATCTCGACGAAATACCGGTCCGGAAACCATCTGGACCAAAAATCCAATTGTTGCCGGATGGTTTCCGAGCGGTCTGCGAACAGCGCCCGACCGAGCCGACCCTCTCGGGCGCCGGACAAGGCAATCAGGCCGTCGGATGCGTCTTCCAACCACTCGAGCTGGATAACAGGAACGCCACGGCGCTGGCCCTCGCGATAGGCGCGGGTCACCAGCCGGGTGAGATGACGAAAACCTGCCTGGTTTTGGCACAGCAGGGTCAGGCGGCTGGGTACTTCGGCTTCGCCCTCGTCGACCAACAGATCCACGCCGGCAATGGGTTTGATCCCTTGGCCTTGCGCCGCCCGAAAGAACTTCACTAGGGCAAACAGATTCACGTGGTCGGTGATGGCCACGGCGGGCATGCCCAGTTCGCGCGCCCGTGCCATCAACGGCTTGATCCGTACGACACTGTCCACCAGTGAGTATTCGCTGTGGACACGCAAATGAACGAAACCGGCACTCATGGCGCAGTCATCGACTCCACGACTCGCCTGACGGGCGCAAACGAGAGACGATGGATCGGGCAGACACCATGAGATTCGAGCGCCGCAAGATGGACCGCAGTTGGATAGCCTTTGTGGCGTTCGAAACCGTATTGAGGAAATTCTTCAGCCATCGCGGTCATCTCCCGGTCCCGGTGCACTTTCGCCACGATAGAGGCTGCACTGATGGGGGCGTGCAAGCCATCGCCCCCAACAAATGCGCGCGCAAGACAATTGACGTCGGGCGCGTGTATGCCATCCACCCAGACCTCGGTCGGTGCATGGGCCAGACCCGCCACTGCCCGCCGCATGGCAAGCAACGTGGCTTGGTGGATATTAAGCCGGTCGATTTCGTCGGCCTCCGCCCGCCCGATCGACCAAGCCAGAGCCTGTTGCTGTATTCGATGGCAAAGCGATTCACGCCGTGAGGCAGACAATTTCTTGGAATCGGTCAACCCGGATGTGTCAGCTTCCGGGGTCAATATCACCGCGGCGGCGATCACCGGACCCGCCAAAGGCCCACGCCCGACTTCATCTACCCCCGCAATCCACATCCGTGTGCGCTCCTTCTAGTGCCCGTTGCCTTTCAACGACCCGCCACTTCCAGTACCGCCGCTGCCGCTCGGGCGCTGGCGTCCTGCCGCAGCAGATGATGCAGACGGGTGAATTCGCTGACCAAGCGATCGTTCTCCTCCGAGGCGCGCAACTTTGCCAGAATCGCCGGACCCAAATGTTCCGGGATGACGTCATCTTGCGCAAATTCCTCAACCAAGGCTTGCCCGGCCAACAAATTGGGCAAGGAAAACCGGTCGATTTTCAACAAACCGACCCGCTTGAGCAGAAAGTGCGTGAGAGGAGCGACCCGGTAGGCCACAACCATAGGCCGTTTTAACAACATGGCCTCCAATGCCGCCGTACCACTGGCCAAGAGCACGGCGTCGGCTGCCTCCATGGCGTCCCGCGCCTGCCCCTCCAAAAGCTGTATCGAAACCCCCTCGCCGTGCTCCGCGACGGCCTGTTCGAATAGCGCACGCATGGCAGGGCTGACCATGGGCGCCACAAACCGGATATCAGACAATTGCGAGCGCAACCAGACGGCCGTGCGCACAAACGGTGCCGACAACGCACGCAGCTCAGTTCCGCGACTACCGGGCAGCAAAGCCACGACCGGGACGTCGCCGGGCAGATTCAGCTGGCGACGCTTGGCCGCCCGGTCCGGCTCCAAGGGCAACTGGTCCGCCAATGGATGCCCCACGTAAGTGACATCAACGTCATGCCGTTCGTAGAACTCGGCCTCGAAGGGGAACAGCGCCAACACCCGATCAACCGAGCGGGCGATGGTTCGAACCCGACCCTGTCGCCAGGCCCACACGGTGGGGCTTACGTAGTGAATGGTCGGCACTCCGTCGGCCTTCAAACGTCGCTCCAACCCAAGATTGAAATCCGGTGAATCGATGCCGACGAACACATCCGGCCGATGGGCGAGAAAATGACGGGCCAAATCGCGACGAATACGTAACAACCCGGGCAGATGGGCGATCACCTCGGACAAACCCATCACCGCGAGTTGTTCACTGTCCACGAGGACACGACAACCCGCCGCCGCCATGCGCGGCCCAGCGCAACCCTCACTGGCCAAGCCATCCGGTCCCAGCCGCTCCACCAACGCCTCTATCAGTGATGCGCCGAGCAGATCGCCGGAGGCCTCTCCCGCGACCAAGCCTAAGTTGAGCATTGCGATCGCAACCTCATCAGCCGTTGATGAGCCACTCGCATGGCTAGCGAATGATGCTGCGCGGATTGGATGCCAGGAAGTCGACGAACAATTGAACGCTCGCGTGATCTTCGGCCAAACCCGCCAACTCCTGGCGAGCTTCTTCCAACCGGAGACCCGACCGGTAAAGCAACCGATAGGCCCGCTTCAAAATGGTGATCGCTTCGGACGAAAAACCGTGGCGGCGCAAACCTTCGACGTTCAGCCCCGACGGACGCGCCGGGTGCCCGCTGGCCACCACACACGGAGGAACATCCCGGTTCACGCCGGCAGCGAACTGGAGAAAACTATACGAGCCGATCTTGCAAAACTGATGCACCATGGCAAACCCGCCGAGGATTGCGTGATCATGGATATTCACATGTCCCGCCAAGCTGGCGTTGTTGGCCATGATGATGTCATTACCCAAAATGCAATCGTGGGCGATGTGCACATAGGCCATGATCCAGTTGCCGCTCCCCACCCGGGTCAACCCCTCATCTTGAGCGGTGCCCCGGTTAATGGTGACGCATTCGCGGATCGTATTATTGTCACCGATCTCAAGACGGGTGGGTTCATCGGCGTATTTTTTATCCTGCGGCGCATCGCCGATGGAGGCGAACTGAAATATCCGATTACCACGCCCGATCTTGGTGATTCCCTGGATCACCACATGTGGCCCGATCCACGTCCCCGAGTCGATTTCCACATCCGGACCGATAACGCTGTAGGGACCGATGGTGACATCTTGGGCAATGCGCGCGTCCGGGTGAATCACTGCCCTTGAATCAATCATCCGTAAACTTCCTCGCCGCACACATGATTTCCGCTTCAGCCACTACGTGCTCGTCGACGCGCGCTGAGGCGTTGAATTTCCAAACCTGTCGCATGGATCGGACAATCTCGATATGCATATCGAGCTGATCTCCCGGCTCCACCGGCTTTTTGAAACGCGCCTTGTCCACACCGACAAAATAATAAAGCGTATCGCGACCCGGCGCGCCTCCCGTGGTGATAAACGCCAGCACGCCCGTCGCTTGTGCCATGGCTTCCAGGATCATCACCCCCGGCATCACCGGCCGATGCGGAAAATGCCCTAAAAAATAAGGTTCATTGACCGTCACGTTTTTGATCGCCCGAATCGCTTTGCCCGGTTCGCACGAAAGGACACGGTCGATCATCAGAAACGGATAGCGGTGAGGAAGATATTCGAGGATTTGATGAATATCCAGCGTGGTCAATCCTGCCCCCTTTCCTCCGGGTCTTTCTGTTCGAGGTAGTCAGCGACACGCTTTTCCAGCGCGATCAAACGGCGCGCCAAGGGATCCAGTTGTCGGAACCGAGCCGCGTTCTTTTGCCAGGTGCGGTTATCGTCCACCGTGCCGCCCGATGAATACACCCCGGCTTTCGGAATCGAATGCGTCACCATGCTCATCGCCGTAATCGTGACGTCGTCGGCAACTTGTAAATGTCCACCGATGCCGGCACCCCCGCCGATCATACAACGCTTGCCGATTACTGCACTGCCGGCAATGCCCACGCAACCGGCGATAACCGTATGAGCGCCGATATGAACGTTGTGAGCCACTTGAATCTGATTATCCAGCTTGACGCCACGCTCGAGAACCGTGTTGTCCAAAGCGCCGCGGTCAATGGTGGTATTCGCGCCAACCTCGACATCATCGCCGATCTCGACGCTGCCGAGCTGCGGCACCTTGATCCATTTCTCGCCATCATGCGCCAAGCCGAATCCGTCGGCCCCAACCACGACGCCGGGGTGAAGGATGACCCGCTCGCCGACACATACTCGCGGCCCGACGTATACCTGGCCAACCAACCAGCTACCGGCGCCGATCTGGGCGTCCCGGCACACCACGGTACCCGGGCCGATGCGAACATTAGGACCGATCCGGGCCCCGGCCTCGATCACCGCGCAAGGTCCGATCGACGCACTCGGATCGACGATTGCGACCGGATCGACATCGGCACTGGAACTGACGCCGGAAGGGTGATTCTCCTTCGGAACGAAAAGCCCGGCCACTTGCGCATAGGTCAGGTACGGCGCGTCACTAATGAGAGTCGGCACGGGCGTGTCCGCAGCATCCTGCTCGCTGACGATCACCGCGGACGCCTGTGTTTGAGCGAGAAACTTTCTGTACTGGCTATTGGCCAAAAAACTGATGCACCCCGGAACGCCGGGGTCGATGGTGCACACGCCGCGGATAACCGTATCATCCGCACCCGCGACCCGCAGACCGAAGCGGTTCGCCAACTCCCGAAGGGTCACGGACGCCCCACCGATCTGACTCATTTTTTGCCTTTGGCCAGCTCGGCGACCACCTGGTCGGTGATGTCCAATCGATCGCTGGCGAACAGCACGCCCTCGGCGAGTATGATGTCGTACTTACCCTTGGCGGCCAGCTTATCCACAATTTCGCTGATGTCATTCAGGAGGCGTTTTTGCTCTTCTGCGCTTTTCGATTGAAGCTGCTGTTGCGACTGAATCTCTTTGCGCTGCAACTCTCGTTGCATGGCGATCAGTTCCCGTTCTTTTTCCTGGCGTTGTTCCGTACTCATGGCCAACGAGTCACGCTCGAAGGCTTCACGCGCACTTTTCAGTTGCTGCTGGTCCGCCGCGAGCGCACCGCGCAGTTCAGCCGCCTCACCTTCCAAGGTTTGCTTTAGCGCCTGGGCTTGGCCGGACTCCAAAACCACGCGTTGCAAATCCACATAGCCGATTTTCAACTCGGCACTAGCGACACCGGAAAATCCAAGCGCCAAAAAGAAAATGGATATCGCAAAAAAACGTCTTGCATACAGGCTCACAGAGGGCCTCCTTCGATGGATCAGAATGTGGATCCGAATGTGAAACTAAAGGTTTCTGTATCGTCGTCCGGTTCGTCGTTCAGCGGGTAAGCCAGCGCGAATTCCAGTAAACCCAAAATTGGGGTCAGCCACTGGAAACCAATGCCCGCCGAAGCGCGCAATTCCGACGCCTCAAAACTGCCGTAACCGTCAAAGGTGTTACCCGCGTCGACGAACAATACCAGTCGGGTGTTTCGGCTGTCCGTGAACGCGGTGGGTAATAACAACTCCAGTTGGGTGACGGTCTTGAAATTCCCACCGGTGGGATTACCGAACTCGTCACGCGGACCGAGTGAAGCACCGCGATATCCTCGAACAGAACTGATCCCACCGGCAAAAAACTTCTCATATGGCGGCAGATCGGTGGTGCCATCGTAACTGTCGCCATAGCCCACGTCCAAGTTGAATGCGGCCACGAGCTTGTCGGTAAAAGAGAAGTACTGCTGAAACTGATAATTGAGTTTGTAGTACGTCAGATCCAGACCGGGCACGCCGACATCCGCAAACAACCGGTGAATATAACCGGTATCGGCGAACACCGTCCTGTTTCGAGTATCCCGAATCCAACCGGTTTCAAACAACAAGGTATCGAATTCTTCTCCGTTATCCCGGACAAAGTCACGGATATATTGAGGCGTAATGTCGCCATTGGTTTTCAACTGGGTAGATCGGTAACTTCCCCCAAGGCGAATACTGTCATATTCGGAAACCGGAATGCCGTAACGGAGCGTGCCGCCCCACGCATCGCTGGTAAAACGGGAACTGACATTGGTCAAGGCATCGGTGGAGCGATAAAACGCCGAGATGGTTCGGCTCACACCGTCGATGGTGTAGTAAGGCTCGGTCAGAGATGCGCGATAGTTGTCACTAAAATCGCTTTTCACGAAGTCTATGCTGACCCGGTTCCCCGTACCAAACCAGTTACTGTGCGAGACATTGGCGTTAAACAACAAGCCTTGGCCGCTGGAATAGCCGACCCCCAGCTGGAAAGCACCAGCACTGCGTTCGGTGATGTCGTAGTTGATGTCGACCAGATCATCCGAACCTGGAACCGGTACCGTCTTGACGTCGACATTCTCAACGAATGGTAACCGCGCTAATCGTATGCGTGATCGTCGAACGTCGCTGGTGGAGAAATATCCGCCCTCGAATTGACGCATCTCGCGTCTTAGGGCCTCGTCATCGGTTGCGAAGTTGCCCTGAAAATTGATGTTCCGCACGTAGTAGCGGCTGCCGGGGCGAACCACCAGGTTGACCTTGACGGCTTTATTTTCCTGATCGATCTCGGGAACGGCCTCCACATCCGCGAAGGCATACCCCTCATCGCCCAGGCGGTCGCCGATACGTTTTGCGGACTCCGTCGCGTCTTTACGCGAAAACACCCCGGCGGGTTCAACCAGAACCAGAGGCCAAAGCTCCGTCTCGGGAACCACAAGATCGCCCACGAGCTCCACCCCGCTAACCCGGTACTGATCCCCCTCGTCAACGTTGACCGTGATGAAAATGTCTTGCTTGTCGGGAGACAGCGAAACCTGGGTGGAATCGATCCGAAAATTGAGATAGCCACGGTCTTGGTAATAGGACGTCAGCGTTTCCAGATCACCGCCCAGCGCCTGCTGAGAGTATCGGTCGCGGCTGCCAAAGATGGTCCAGACACTGGCCTTGCGAAGGTTGAGGATATCCAGGAGCTCGTCGTCATCGAATGCGTTGTTGCCAACGATGTTGATGCGACGAATCGTGGCCACCTCGCCTTCATCAATGGTGATCGACAGGCTGACCCGATTGTCTACAACGTCTTCAATCTCGGTAGCGATATCAACGCCATAACGCCCATTGGCAAAGTACTGTCGGCGCAGTTCCCGTTCCACCTGATCAAGCAGGGAGCGGTCGAAAACCCGCCCTTCCGCCAGACCCGCCTGCCGCAACCCCGTCATCAGCTGCTCAGTGGGAATTTCGTCATTGCCCTCGATCGAAAAACTGGCGATGGTGGGCCGCTCGACCACCCGGATAATCAAGGTCTCGCCATCTCTGAGCAATTCCACGTCGCTAAAATAGCCGCTGCGGTAGAGGCTGTGGATCAGCTTTTGCGCACGCACAGTATCCAATGGCTCGCCGATACCCACATCCACATAGGCGAATACCCGTCCGGATTCCAGACGCTCCAACCCCTGCACGCGGATATCCCCAACGACAAACGTTTCGAACGCACTCAAGACGGGCGCCCAGACCAACAGCAAAAACGCGGCCCAGGCCACTTTTAACAGTCGCAACTGAATCATAAATATTAAGTTCCAGCGAGGAATGGAGCGGAGCGGAGCCTAACTCACCCCAACAAGCGCATGATGTCGTTGTAAAATGCCAGACCCATCAGAGCAACCAATAGAAAAACCCCGACTTGTTGCCCGATAAGCTGCGCGTGTTCAGACAGCGGCTTGCCTTTGAGAACCTCCACCACATAAAACAAAAAATGCCCGCCGTCCAAAACCGGGATAGGCAACAAATTCAAAACCCCTAAGCTGACGCTGACCACCGCGAGAAAACTCAAGAATGCGGTGATTCCGATAGTCGCGCTTTGACCGGCATACTGGGCGATATTGATGGGGCCACTCAAGTTCTCCAGCCCCACGCGCCCCTGAACCATCTTCCATAACATACGCAAGGTCAGAGTCGACATATCCCAGGTGCGCTCCACAGCCTGCGGTATCGCCTCTAAGGGGCCATAACGGTACTCGGCGGACATTCGTTCCCGCAAGCTCGAAGGCACATGTGGCGCAGCACCGATAAATCCAATCTGCCGGTCACCCTGCTGGCGCGAGGCTGTAAACACCCGGAAATCTTGTTCTTCTCCAGCCCGCAGAACCCGTACCTCGACCATGCGGTCGGGACGGTCTCGAACAGCCTCGACCCAAGCACCCCAAGAACTCACCGTTTCGCCGTCGACCGAAACGATCCGGTCATCCGGTTTCAAGCCGGCACGTTCAGCCGGTCCATCGCCTACGAGCGCGCCCAGCACGGGGGGCAGCACGGGTGCGTAGGGTGTCAACCCCAAGTGTCTCAACAATGCGTTGGGCTCATCCAACGCACCGTCCGGTACGGCCAAAAAGAGCATTCGCTGCGACCCTTCCTCATCGAGAACTGTCACGGGAATCGCGACTTGGTCTAACACCCCTTCCACAAGACGCAAACTGACCTGATCCCACGTGGGTGTGGACTCACCATGAACCGCCACGATCTCATCACCCGCCTTGAGTCCGGCGTCCGCGGCTGGCGTGCCCGCAACCGGATCGCCGACCAGAGGCCTCACACCGGTTACGCCCAGACAAAATACCAACCAGTAGAAAAATATCGCGAGAACAAAATTCGCGGCCGGACCGGCCAACACGATGGCCATTCGGGACCATACGGATTGGCGATTAAACGCGTAGGGCAAGTCCTGTGGCGACACTTCTCCCTCACGTTCGTCAAGCATTTTGACGTAACCACCGAGCGGTACGACCGATAGACAGTATTCGGTGCCGTCGCGACCTGTACGCGACAACAATGGCCGCCCAAAGCCCACACTGAAACGCAGCACCCGCACGCCCAATCGTCTGGCCACCCAAAAGTGGCCAAATTCATGCACGGCAACCAAAATCGCAATGGCGACCGCGAATGCCAGCAAAGAAGTCATGATTCCGCTCACGAAAGATGCATCCCAATATAGTCCCATGCCCCGCATCGGGCGCGGCGATCCAAGTCTACCACCTCCTCCAAGTCACTGACCGACATACCCCCAAGACCCTCTAAGCCATCTTGTATCACGTGCGGGATATCGGTAAACCGGATGCGACGGTCCAGGAAGGCCTCAACCGCAATTTCATTCGCAGCATTCAAAACCACGGGTGCGCCGTGCCCCGCCCGGGCCGCATCGAACGCTAATTGCAGACAAGGGAAACGCTCGCAATCTGGCGGCTCGAAATCTAACCGCGAAACCTCGAACAAATCCAGTGAAGCCACTCCTGACTCGATACGTTCCGGCCAGGCAAGCGCATGGGCGATAGGCGTGCGCATATCCGGATTACCCAGTTGAGCCAACACCGAACCGTCCACGTACTCCACCATCGAATGAATCACACTCTGTGGATGAATGACCACTCGCACACGGTCAGGTTCCGTGCCAAAGAGGTAACACGCCTCGATGACTTCCAGCCCTTTGTTCATCATCGACGCAGAATCAACGGAAATCTTACGCCCCATCACCCAGTTAGGATGTGCGATGGCTTGTTCAGGGGTCACCGAATCCAGGTCACTTTTCGGCCTATCGCGAAACGGCCCGCCGGATGCCGTCAACAGCAAACCCCGAACACCGCCGCCAATCTCCATCGGATGGCGATCGGCCGGCAAACACTGGAAAATCGCGTTGTGCTCGCTGTCGATTGGAATCACCATCGCTTGGTGCTTCGTAACCTGCGCCTGAAACAGTGAACCTCCCATCACCAGCGCCTCTTTGTTGGCCAGCAGGACCGTTTTGCCGGCCTGAACCGCACTCAGAGTCGGTGCCAGCCCGGCACCACCGACAATGGCCGCCATGACCATGTCCGCCTCAGCCAAACCGCCGGCTTCTATCAGCGCTTCGGGGCCGGACCACACCTCGGTTTTCAAATCTGCGGCCTTCAAGCGTTGAGACAAACTGCGTGCAGCCTGAGAATCCGCCATGACCGCTACGCGGGGACGAAATTCCATACATTGCTCGTAGAGCTTATCGACATTGCGGTTGGCAGTTAGCGCGA
Organism: Pseudomonadota bacterium; assembly: GCA_034189865.1. Classification (NCBI taxonomy): domain Bacteria; kingdom Pseudomonadati; phylum Pseudomonadota; species Pseudomonadota bacterium. Next base: position 77,672 of record JAXHTV010000007.1, read on the forward strand.
TGACACGAAAGCGCTCGGGATGCTGCTGGATCACATCCAGCGTATTCACCCCTATGCTGCCTGTGGCCCCCAGCACCGTCACCGCTTTCATGATGCAAGATGCCCCCATTTCACGCCGAGCCAAAAGACCGGTGCCGCAGCCGTCAAACTGTCAATCCGGTCCAGCAGGCCGCCGTGCCCAGGCAGCAAATGCCCACTGTCCTTCATCCCCCCGTGACGTTTGAACATGCTCTCCGTCAAATCGCCAATGACGGAGGACACAACAACCATCACGACCACGGCGATCACTGCCACCCATCGGGTCAGGTCCAGCCCCAACGCCAACGCAGCCAAGCAATAGGCGATCACCGCCAGAATGACGCCACCCAAGACGCCTTCCCAGGTTTTACCAGGGCTCACTCGCGGCGCCAGCTTATGACGACCGAAACGTCTACCGGCAAAAAAGGCGCCGCTATCCGCCGCCCAAACGACCACGAGCAACAATAAAACCAAGCGCGGGCCAATGTCGGGCAAAGCATGTAACCGAATCATAGCCAACAATGAGGGAACCAGGATCAAGACGCCGACAATCAACGTTCGTGTGGACATCGGCGTGCCCGGAGAGAAGCCGGCCGGGAATCGCGCCACCCACAACGCAGCAACCAACCACCAAATCACCGCGGCAGCGATCACGGCATCGACGATAACGCGGTGTCCCGATAAAAAGGCGATCGAAACCGCCACTCCGATGGCCGTAGCCAGCAACACGAAGGAGAATCCACGCGCCCAAGCAGATTCCAACGCCATGACGCGAACCCACTCACCCGCCGCAAACAACCAAACAGCGGCAACGGCTACGGCAAACCACGGCGAAGATAACCCCAGGACCGCACCGATGGTTAAAGGAAGAAGGACTAGCGCCGTGAGGATGCGTTGTTTAAGCATTGCCACGACCGATGGCGGCCACTTGGTCGGACGTCTTGCCGAAACGACGTTCCCGCTTCGCGAACCAGCTCAACGCATTGTCGAGATCTTCCGCACCGAAATCGGGCCACAGCACGTCGCTGAAGTACAGTTCGGTGTAAGCCAAATGCCACAGCAGAAAATTGCTGATCCGGCGCTCGCCGCCGGTTCGGATCAGCAAATCCGGATCAGGTAGCGAGCCGAGCGCCAGATAACGGCAAAATACCGAGGTGTCGATGTTCTCAACGCGTTGTTGGCCGTCTTCTACGGCGGTCGCAATCCGGCGGGCTGCTTGCAGTATGTCCCAGCGACCGCCATAGCCCACTGCGATCACCAGAGTCATCCCTGGGTTATGGCGGGTACGAAACTGCGATCGCGCAATCACTTCGCGGAAGGATCTGGGAAACCGTTCGGTATTGCCAATGAAGCGAATTCGCACCTGATCCCGATGCAGGCGTTCGAGTTCTTCGTCCAGGGTATGGATAAAAAGCCCGATCAGAAAAGACACCTCGGTATCCGGTCGCAGCCAGTTTTCGCTGCTGAAGGCAAACAGTGTCAGGATCGAAACCCCCCGGTCCCGACACGCTTCTACGATAGCCCGGGTGGCCGAAACACCCGCCTCATGTCCCGCCATACGTGGCAACCCACGAGAAGTCGCCCAACGACCGTTACCGTCCATCACGACAGCTACATGATAGGGCAGCCGATCTTCTGAAGCGGGCTTTTGGGGTGATCCTGGCATCATGAGACCCATTGGCAATTGATGATTCGATTGGGGAACCCCGATACCGTATCAACGTGTTGTCGAGAGGTATTGTTCAGAGACGAATCACCGGTCCTTGTGAAACGGGGTATGTTACGAATGGCCGTGCGCTGACGCCGGAACGACGTGACAACGATTGTGACACCAAACACTGCGACAACCCTAGGGCTGCGGACAAGTCCAGGCGTCAGATCTGCATCAATTCCTGTTCTTTTTCATCCAAGATGCGATCGATCTGAGCCACAAAGTCGTCGGTCAACTTTTGGATGACCTCCTGCGCCTTGCGACTTTCATCTTCACTCAGGAGCTTCTCTTTCTCCATTTCCTTAATATCGGAAATGGCGTCTCGCCGAACATTTCGTACCGCGACCCGACCACCTTCGCCCTCTTGCCGAACCAGGCGCACCAAATCGCGGCGACGCTCTTCCGTGAGCGGAGGCAAGGCAAGGCGAATGACGGTCCCCGCGGTGGAAGGATTGATCCCCAAATCTGAAGTCATTATGGCCTTCTCGATGGGCCCGACCATGGATTTTTCCCAGGGGGTAATCGTCAGCGTACGGGCGTCCGCCACGGCCACCGTCGCCGCCTGATTGAGCGGCACCTCATTGCCGTAGTAAGACACGGTGATATGATCGAGCAAACTGGTATGGGCCCGACCGGTTCTTATCTTCCCGAGATTCTGGCCAAGCACATCCGCGCATTTACGCATGCGTTGGGATGCTTCTTTTTTGATGTCCTCAATCATCCCGTCTCTCTCGTATTCTGTTGGGCTCCGTCGGGATAGTTGTCCACGATCGTGCCGATACTGGTATCACCCGCGACGATGCGCATCAGCGCGCCCGCCTGATTCATGTCAAACACCCGCAAGGGAAGATCGTGGTCCCGGCACATCACAATAGCGGTGGTATCCATCACCATCAAATGCTGCCGCAATACCTCATCGTAAGACAAATGCGTGTAGCGGCGAGCATCCGGATGCTTCATCGGATCGGCCGAGTAGACGCCGTCCACTTTCGTCGCCTTGATGATCAAATCGGCATTGATCTCGATGGCGCGAAGGCTAGCCGCCGTATCCGTGGTAAAGAACGGGTTACCCGTCCCGGCGGCGAATATGGTGACACGGCCTTTTTCTAGGTGGCGTATCGCACGGCGGCGAATATAGTCTTCGCACACCTCGTGTACCCGAAGTGCGGACATGACTCGCGCATACACATCCTGACGCTCAAGGGCATCCTGTAAAGCCAAGCCGTTGATGACCGTCGCCAGCATGCCCATGTGATCACCCGTCACCCGGTCCATGCCACCGCCGGCCAGTCCGGCACCGCGAAAAATATTTCCGCCACCAATCACGATGGCAATTTCTACCCCCGCCTCACGGATATCTTTAATCTCGCCAGCCAAGCGTTTGAGCATGTCAGGATCGATGCCATAGTCGCAGTTTCCAAGCAACGCCTCTCCACTAAGCTTCAGCAATACTCGGCGATGTTTCAGGCCAACCTCCGACATACGCATGAATCCTCGTGGTTAATAGCCGCCTGCACGACGGGCAACCATCGTACAGGCGGATCCGTGACGAGCCCAACAACCCCTTTTAGGGTGTGGCAACCCGAAGCGACCCCAGCCCTCGGGCAAGTGGGGCCGCGACTATGTTGGATGGGCGACAAGGCACTGTCGATATAACGAAGCGATCAGCCGCCTCTGACCTGCGACATGACTTCCTCGGCGAAATTATCGACTTTTTTCTCGATGCCTTCACCAACCTCATAACGCACGAAACCCAGCACTTCACCACCGGCTTTCTTCAGCAACTTCTCGACCGTTTGGTCCGGATCTTTGACGAACGGCTGTCCCAACAGGGTGATCTCATTCAGGTACTTGCGAACCCGGCCTTCCACCATCTTCTCGACGATTTCCGGCGGCTTCCCGCTCTCTTGAGCCTGGGCCGCGAAGATCTGACGTTCCTTATCCAGCAAATCCTGGGGAACCTCTTCTGAAGAAACACATACCGGCCGACTGGCGGCGACATGCATGGCCAAGTCACGAGCCAACGCGTCGTCTCCACCTTTCAGATCGACGACAACACCAATCCGCGTGCCGTGGCTATAGCAGCCGAACCGGTCGCCTTTTTTCGCCAGCAAGGCAAATCGGCGAATCGTGATGTTCTCGCCGATTTTCGCAACCAACGCCCGCCGCCGTTCGTCCAGCGTTTCACCTCCGGCCACTGGCAACGCGGTCAAAGCGTCCAGATCCCCAGGCATTTCATTGACCACGGCGGCAGCCACTTGATCAGCAAACTGAGCAAAGTCGTCCCCACCGGAAACGAAATCGGTTTCGCAGTTCACTTCCACGATGGCGGCCTGCGCTCCATCGGCCGACTGCTGAATCACAACTTTGCCTTCCGCCGCCACACGACCGGCTTTCTTTTCCGCCTTCGCCAGTCCTTGCGTGCGCATCATCTCGATGGCTTTATCCATCTCGCCATCACATTCTACCAATGCCTTTTTGCATTCCATCATGCCGGCACCGGTCCGTTCCCGAAGCTCCTTTACCAGCGCTGCAGAAATCGCCATAAAACTGTCCTCACTCGGTTGAATCGCCCACTCATCCTCGGCCGTTAGTCCGCGTCGGACGACGGACCCGACTCCGGTTCAGCGGTGGCAGCGCTCGCCGGCGCTGCAACTTCTTCATCCACTTCCACGAACTCGTCCTCACCACCGGCGCCTTGGAGGCTACTGGTGCGCGCATCCAAGATGGCGTCAGCCATGACCTGGGTGTAGAGGCTGATGGCTCTCATCGCATCGTCGTTCCCCGGAATGACATAATCCACCCCGGCGGGCGAATTATTGCTGTCAACCACGGCAATCACGGGAATACCGAGCTTACCGGCCTCGCGGACCGCAATGGCTTCATGACCCACGTCGATGATGAATAGGGCATCCGGCGGGCGGGTCATATCCTTAATGCCGCCAAGACTGCGCTCAAGCTTTTCCCGTTCGCGGTCCAGCATCAACGCTTCTTTCTTGCTGAGGCGATCCAGGGTGCCGTCTTCGGCCATGGCTTCCAGATTTTTCAATCGCTTGATGGATTGCCGGACGGTTTGCCAGTTGGTCAGCATGCCGCCCAACCAACGGTGATCGACATAGGGCATGTCACAACGACGCGCATGCTCCCTGACGTACTCGCGGGCAGCACGTTTGGTGCCGACAAACATAATCTTCCCGCCCTTGGCGGCGATTTGCCCGACGTAGTTCCTGGCCTCAAGCAGTCTTGGAAGGGTTTTTTCCAGGTTAATGATGTGAATGCGATTGCGTGCGCCGAAAATATACGGCGCCATTTGGGGATTCCAGTAGCGCGTCTGGTGCCCGAAATGCACGCCGGACTCGAGCAAATAACGCATGGAAACGTCTGCCATTTGAATACTCCGATTTGTTCTGGGTTGAGCCTCCGCGCGCCCCATCCGATAACCCGACGACACGAACCTGCGCATCGTACGGGCACCCGACCGGATGTGTCGGCACACGTGTGGAATGGTTGTTTGCTTCGGCGGAAAGGCCCTGTGGGACAGCCGACTGGCGACTGGCAAAACGCCAGCGCCCTTGCGCCGAAAGCGCGCGATTTATACCATAATCGACTGTCACCGACAACGAAGCTGGCTCAACCAGCGCCGAGCGCCCCCGTCCCCGCGACCGCTGACTCGCGGTCCACCACCCATCGAAGACTGCAAATGAGCGTGACGATAAAAACGCCTGAAGAACAGGAAAAAATGCGTATTGCCGGACGCGACGCCGCCCGCGTTCTGGAGATGGTCGTACCCCATGTCGAACCGGGGGTGACGACCGACGAGTTGGATAAAATTTGTCATGATTTTATGGTCAACGAACTCGGTGTCACGCCCGCTCCGCTGAACTACCGTGGTTTCCCCAAGTCCATATGCACATCGGTCAATCATGTGGTATGCCACGGTATACCGGGTGGTAAGCGACTCAAAAACGGTGACATCATAAACATTGACATCACGGTGATCCGCGACGATTTCCATGGCGATACCAGCCGCATGTTTGTGGTGGGGGAAGGCAGCGTGATGGCAAAACGGCTCTGCCAAGTGACCCGCGAGGCCATGTACGTCGGCATCAACATGGTCAAGCCAGGGGTCCGCTTGGGCGATATCGGCGCAGCGATTCAAACCCATGCCGAACACCACAATTTTAGTGTTGTCAGGGAATATTGCGGTCACGGCATTGGCCGCGAGTTTCACGAAGACCCGCAGGTTCTACACTACGGTTCGCCAGGCACGGGCCTGATGCTGAAACCCGGCATGTGTCTCACGATCGAACCAATGCTCAATGCGGGTAAGCGGCATGTAAAACTGCTACGGGACGGCTGGACTGTCGTCACCAAGGACCACTCATTGTCGGCGCAGTGGGAACACACCATTCTGGTGACAGACGAAGATCACGAGATCCTGACGCTGCGCCAAGGCGAAGATATCCTCAAGCCGTGAGTCATCAGATCTCGCCCCCCACTCCAAATACTGACGGAATAATCCGCGCCGGCGCCGTAGATATACTCAACCCGGCAGAACTGGATCGCGACGCCACAGCCGCCTGGCCGCCGGCCAGCCGATGGCGGAAGTTACTCAAGCAGGTCCGAAGCCGGTTACGCCAAGCATTCGACGAAGGCACTGACCCGGGAATATTGGTTTCCACCCAAGCCGCGGTCGTAGATCAGATTCTCACCCGATGTTGGGCGCATTTTCTCGATACGACGGCCCATCAACTCGCGCTGGCCGCAGTCGGCGGCTACGGCCGAGGCGAACTCCACCCCTGTTCCGACATCGACATCCTGGTGCTGGTGCCGGCGGAAGCACCGGATAACTGGGCACCGGCGGTGGAAGCGTTCATTACCTATCTGTGGGACACCGGCCTGGAAGTCGGCCATAGCGTCCGGACCGTCGAGCAATGTGCAGGCGCCGCTGCCAACGACATTACGGTGGTCACCAATTTGACCGAGGCCCGTCTACTCGGTGGTTCCGAGCATCTTTTCGAGGCCATGCGGGCGGCGATCAGCCCTCGTCGAATGTGGCCTAGCACGGAATTTTTCGAGGCAAAGAAGGCAGAACAGGAAACCCGCCACCGCAAATTCCACGACACCGGCTACCAATTGGAACCCAACGTCAAAGAAAGCCCGGGGGGGTTACGCGACATTCAAGTGATTGCCTGGGTTGCCAAGCGTCATTTTCAGGCCGATACCTTATCCGAACTGGTGGACCATGGGTTTCTGACGCCACGGGAATATCAATCGCTCCAGGCCAGCCAGGCATTCCTGTGGCGGGTTCGTTTCGCCCTACACTTGCTGACCGGACGCCGCGAAGATCGGTTGCTTTTCGACTACCAAGTCAAGCTGGCAGAGATGTTCGGCTTCACCGACCAGGACCACAACTTGGCGGTTGAACAGTTCATGCAAACGTACTACCGCACCGTAACACGCATCAGCCGGCTGAATGAACTGCTGCTTCAGCTGTTCCAGGAGACCATTGTCGTTCCGGATCAGGACGCCCCGCCCACACCCATCAATGCGCGTTTTCGCTCCTGCCAAGGATTCATTGAGGTCACGCATCCGGACGTGTTTAAACACTACCCCTATGCACTTTTGGAAATGTTTCTTCTGCTGGCAGAAGACCCCAACCTCAAGGGCGTTCGGGCGTCCACCATTCGATTGGTGCGCGCGCACCGTAACTTGATCGACGACCACTTCCGCGCAGATATTCGGGCTCGAAGCCTCTTTATGGCCTTGCTTCGTCAACCGCACGGTATCACACACGAACTCCGACGGATGAGCCGTTACGGGATTTTAGCCCGCTACATACCGGCATTCGGGCGGGTCGTCGGTCGAATGCAGTTCGATCTTTTTCACGTCTACACCGTGGACCAGCACGTCTTATTCGTAGTGCGCAATCTACGCCGCTTCGCCTTGCCGGAGTTCGAGCATGAATATCCGCTATGCAGCCAGATAGGTGCGCGAATCCCTAAACAGGAACTGCTTTATATCGCCGGGCTGTTCCATGACATCGGCAAAGGTCGCGGCGGTGATCATTCCGAGTTGGGTGCGGTGGATGCGGAAGATTTTTGTCGCCGCCACGATCTCAGCGAACGGGACACCCAGCTCGTCACCTGGCTGGTACAAGAACACCTGCTCATGTCGATGACGGCGCAGCGCCGGGATATATCCGATCCCCGCGAAATCCACGAGTTCGCTCGCAAAGTCCGAACGCAGAACCGGCTGGATCATCTTTTCCTTCTCACAGTCGCCGACATGCGCGGAACCAACCCCGGATTGTTGAGCGGCTGGAAGTACCGCTTGTTGACCCAGCTCTATCACGCCACCGCCGAAGCGCTCCAGCGGGGACTGGAAAACCCGCTCGATGCGGCGGAAGTCATCAAGGAAAATCGTGCCGAAGCGCTGACCTTACTGCGCCAGAACGACCTGGAAGTGCCAGACATTGAAGCCTGTTGGGCAAACTTTCCACCGGAGTATTTTCTCCGCCACCAAGGCGATGAGATCGCTTGGGAAACACGGGCCATTATGGCTGCGAACCATGACCCGACACCCTTGGTCCAAATCCGACCCGATGCGGAACGCGGCGGCACATCCATATTCCTCTACCTGCCGGACCGCGATTACCTTTTCGGTGCCGTCACCGGCACTCTGAATCAACTGGGGCTGACGGTTCAGGACGCACGCATCAGTTCAACTTGGAACGGCAAAGCCCTGGATACCTATCTGGTTCTGGAAGAGGACGGACGGATGGTCTCGGAACGCTTCCGGATCGCTGAGATTCGCGAAGCGCTGATACGAGAATTGGCGAAATCCACAACGGGGCAATCGCAAGTCACCCGGCCGCCCCCACGACGGGTACGGGCGTTTACCACCCCAACCCAAGTTCGGTTCCGGCCCGCCAATGGTCATCCCCATCTGGCACTGGAGTTGATCACCGGTGACCGTCCGGGCCTGCTGTCGATCGTCGGCCGGGTGTTTCAGGAAAACGGAATCCGCCTTCACGCGGCGAAAGTGGCAACCATTGGAGAACGGGCGGAAGACGTCTTTTGGATCAGCTCCCGTGATGGCGACATCCAGGCGCAACCCCAGTTGCAGCACCAACTTCGCGAAGCCTTGGTGAAAGCGCTCGACGAAGCGGGCGCCGAAGCACGCTCATAGCAGGTGGGAAACAACTGTGAATCCTCGCATGGATGCCTTGAAACCGTACCCGTTCGAACGGCTGTCCCAACTGCTGTCCGGGGTATCCCCCCCTTCCGACCAGCCGGTGATTTCATTCGCCATCGGCGAACCCACACAGCCGCCACCGTCCGCCGTGCTATCGGCATTGACCGACGCGTTGGAAAGCGCGGGCAACTACCCGGCCACGCTCGGGACCATAGAACTCCGTGAGAGCTGTGCCGAGTGGGCCGCTCGGCGATTCAAGGTACCGACCGGCTGGATCGACCCCGCCCAACATGTATTGCCGGTTAATGGCACGCGCGAAGCGCTGTTTGCGTTCGCCCAGTGCCTCATCGACCCGATCCCGGGGGCCAAGGTGGCCATGCCCAACCCCTGTTACCAGATCTACGAGGGTGCGGCGTTGTTGGCCGGTGCCGAACCCTTCTATATGAACTGTTGGCCGGTCAATCACAATCTCCCGGACCCTGACGCCATCCCCGCCGCCACGTTGGCCGACTGCCAGTTGGTTTATTTGTGCACGCCCAATAATCCCACCGGCGCGGTCGCTTCATTGGACTATCTGGTGCAGTGGCTGGAACTGGCCGACCGCTACGATTTCGTTATTGCGGGGGATGAGTGTTACAGCGAGATCTATCCCGACGAGAGCTCACCGCCACCCGGATTACTGCAAGCCTGTGCCGTGACCGGTCGGCGGGATTTTCACCGCTGCATGGTGTTTCACAGCCTCTCGAAACGATCCAACCTGCCCGGTCTGAGGTCGGGATTCGTTGCCGGCGATGCCGATCTGATTCGCTTGTTTTTGCGCTACCGCACCTACCATGGCAGTGCCATGCCCCCGCCCACCCAAGCCGCCAGCATCTCGGCTTGGCGTGACGAAGCCCATGTGGTTCGAAACCGGGCGAACTATCGGCAGGCGTTTGATTCCGCGTTGGAGATTCTCTCACCCCTGAGCGACATCAAAGCACCGGCGGGCGGATTTTATTTGTGGTTGCCCACACCGGGTTCGGATATAGATTTCGCGCTGGCCGCTTACCGCGACCACGGCGTTCGCGTGGTCCCCGGCAGCTATCTTTCCCGACCCACGGCCGAGGGCGATCCGGGGCAGGACTATGTCCGCATCTCCCTGGTCGCGCCGCCCGAACAGGTCGGCCCCGGTATCGCCCGTCTTGCCCGCTGCCTGGAGGCCGGTTGAAACCCGACCACAGCATCCGCCCCAATGCCGCTCCCAACTGCTAAAATATGTCCCTTTTCCGGCATCAGCACGGACAATAGTCAGGTTGGCCTCAGTCACTCGGAGAAGCCATGAGCAACTTAAAAGAAACCATCGAGAACGCGTTCGAGCACCGAGCGGAGATCACACCGGAACGGGTCGACCCGGCCGTTAAAGAGGCCATTGAAGAAGCACTGGCGCTGCTGGAATCGGGAAGCGCCCGGGTGGCCGAACCCACCGAAGGCGGATGGCGCGTCAATGAGTGGTTGAAAAAAGCCGTTCTGCTCTCGTTCCGCACCGAGGAAAACCGCCTACTGGACGGCGGTTTCACCCATTTCTATGACAAGGTTCCCACGCGGTACGCGTCATTTGATGAAGCGGCGTTTCAGGCCCAAGGCGTCCGAGTAGTCCCGCCGGCCACCGTCCGCCGCGGCACACACATTGCCTCCAATGTGGTCCTGATGCCGTCATATGTAAACATCGGCGCCTATGTGGGCTCCGGCACCATGGTGGATACCTGGGCCACGGTGGGGTCATGCGCCCAAATCGGCCGCAATGTCCATCTCTCCGGCGGCGTTGGCATCGGCGGCGTTCTGGAACCGCTGCAAGCTGCACCGACGATCATCGAGGACGACTGCTTCATCGGCGCTCGTTCCGAAATCGTCGAAGGAGTGATCGTGGAACGGGGTGCCGTCATCTCCATGGGTGTCTACATCGGTCAAAGCACCAAAATTTATGACCGCGAATCCGGCGAAGTCATCTATGGCCGGGTGCCCGCCGGCTCGGTGGTGGTGCCGGGTAATCTGCCCTCCAAGGACGGCCAATACAGCCTGTACTGCGCGGTGATCGTCAAACGGGTCGACGAGAAGACCCGCGGCAAAGTGGGCATCAACGACCTGCTGCGGAACATCGACTGACCCATGTGGACACTCTACGGAATCGCCAACTGCGACACCGTGCGTCGAGCTCGCCGCTATTTGGATGGTGTCGGGCAAGACTATCAATTTCACGACTTTCGCCGCGACGGACTTAGCGAAACGCTGCTGCGTGATTGGGTCGCCGAGGTCGGCTGGGAAACCCTCCTCAATCGCCGGGGTCTCACCTGGCGTAGATTACCGGAAGCCGCTCGATCTGACCTAAATCAGGAGCGCGCCGCGGGACTGATGTTAGAAAATCCCACATTAATTAAACGCCCGATCCTTGATACCGGGACACAACGCATTATCGGCTTCTCCGAAGACCGTTATGCCAACTTGTCACCTTAAAGCGCGGAACGAATAGGGCGCCACGGCCGTCATCAAATCGAGCCGGAAACACGAGCCCGCCAAACCATTGCGAAAGGAACGCATGCGTATGTCCACAACTTTGGAACTTGCCAAGCAGCTGATTGCCAAGCCCTCCATCACGCCAGAGGATGCGGGCTGCCAAGACCTGCTGATGGATCGGTTGGCGGACCTGGGTTTTCGAGCCGAACCGTTCAATGAACAGGACGTGAGCAATTTCTTTGCCCGACGCGGACATGCCGCGCCGTTACTGGTGTTCGCCGGACATACCGATGTGGTCCCTCCCGGCCCCACCGATACCTGGGAAACCGACCCGTTCACCCCGGAGATACGCAACGGTCGCCTATACGGCCGCGGCGCGGCCGATATGAAGGGCTCACTGGCCGCGATGATCACGGCGCTGGAACGGTTCGTTAAACGGCATCCGCACCACAAGGGCAGCATCGGCATGCTGGTGACCAGCGACGAGGAAGGCCCCGCCGTCCACGGAACGGTCAACGTCGTCGAAGCGCTTCGCGAGCGGGGAGATTTGATTAACTGGTGTGTGGTAGGCGAACCCACCGCCGAGACAACCGTTGGCGATACCGTCAAGAACGGCCGGCGCGGTTCACTTCATGGCCGGCTTACCGTCCTCGGCATGCAGGGGCACGTGGCTTACCCCGAGTACGCCCGCAACCCCATCCATGAATCCACCCGCGCTCTGGACGAGTTGTGCCGGATGGAGTGGGACTCGGGCAGCAAAGATTTCCCACCGACCACCTTTCAGATATCCAATGTCAAAGCTGGAACCGGCGCGACCAACGTCATTCCCGGACACATGGAAGTGACGTTCAATTTTCGATACTGCCCTGCCAGCGCGCCGATGGACCTCAAAAAGCGTGTCGAAGGCATCTTGAGCCAGCATCGGCTGGATTACCGCATCGAGTGGGAACTGTCGGGCGAACCCTACGTGACCGGCTCCGGTGAACTGCTGGACGCAACGCAGGAAGCCGTCAAGGCCGTAACGGGAAAATCACCCCAGGTTTCCACATCCGGCGGGACCTCAGACGGACGCTTCATCGCCAAACAGGGGGCTCAGGTGGTGGAAGTCGGTCCGGTCAATGAGAGCATCCATCAGGCGAACGAGTGGATTGACATCGACGAGCTGGAGACGCTCGCCGATATCTACGAAAACATTCTGGAACGCCTGCTCGGCGGCTGACCGGGGACCCGGTGAACAAATCGGCGTGATGAGCGGGACCGAACCGCCCATCACGCCGTTAGCGGTCAAGTTAGAAGCTGTATTGCCAACCGGCTATCGCGGTCCAGTCAGCCTCCAACTGCGGGCCATCCAGGCGCTGCTTGACCGGCACGGTCACTTCCAGCGCCAGCCGATGTCCCCGCAGCACGCCCTCGCGACCGTAGAGATTGGCACCGATCCCCACGTCCACGCGCTCGCCGCCGCGTAACGACGGGTCCGCGGTGGGAATCATGGCCGGATTCAAGTCGGGATCAAAGCCGTCGATGTTGCCCCAGTTGGCCAACCCCAAGCGCAAGGAGGTACTTAAACTCCCCGTCCACGGTTTTGCGACCCAAGCAGTGGCATCGATGCGATCCCCCAGCGTGTAATCCTCGCTGTTTTCTCCCATGCGGATGGTCGCGATGGTCTGCGCCCCCCAGGACCAGGACTCAGTTTGCCCCAAGTAGGTCAACCCCGGTTTCAAGTCCACCGTGCCGGAACCGAGCTGCATGGGATAGGGTAGCTTGGCGTTGGCCATCGCCGGCGTATCGTCTCGCTCGTCGATACGGCCGGTGGGCAGACTCACTCCCAAATTGAGATGCACCAGGTGAGGGCCGGTTTTGTTTAGCCTCACCAAGCCCCCAACGCTCACATCGCCCACACCTTCCGCCTCGGTGACAAAGCTTCCACCCATGGCGGTTGCGTGCAACATTTCCAAACGCACATAGGGCACCATCGCCATCAAGGTCAGCCGGTCCGTTGGCGCGTACATCACGCCGAACATGTGCATGTCCATATCCATCTTGACCGGCACCACCGCATAGGGGCCGGCGGCTAAAGCTTCGGCGACCGATACCGAGTCCGTACCGATGCGATTGCCATCCATTTCCATGTGCATATAGCGATAGGAAAGCATCACTTCGCCGGCATTGTGGGTATGATCGCCCATCACGCCGATGGGTGCATGGGCATCCACCCGCGAAGCCTCCCATTGGGAATGGGCGCCGGCAGCCGAACTCAAGCCGAGCATGACTGCTGCCAATGAAAGGTGGAATATCCCGTTTCGATCCGTCGTCCGTCCCATCTCATCCTCCGTCGGTGTTTTTGTTTGAGTTTCGGAACAGGGCGCTATTCTAGAAGACGCCGGAGGGTGTCACCTGCGACATATCGCCGCACCGGCGATCGGTCTGGCCGGGGAATCGGCGTAGCTGAGGAATCACACGAAAAAGAACGCCGGAGACGGTGGGCACCGACCCCGGCGAGTTTGCGAGATGCAAAGAGAGGTTGGGAATATCACCCGATACGCTTCTTTCTGATCATCGTCCGATCACGTCACGAACCTGCGCGGGAGGCTAAACAGGTCTGTCGATCCGTGATCGACTCGGCCCGAGGGACTGGTCGGAACCGAAACAACAACGAAACGTATCCGGTGAGAACGCATTGTAGAGAGGCAGGCGATGCCCGGGAATGCGGCACGCTGTCGCGCGGCAAATTGTCGCACCGACCGCGTCGCTGGCGGTGCAAGGTATACTCATCTGTAGATTGATAATTTTTCATGAGTTTGGCATGAGGCAAACGCTGCTTTTACCTGCTGATAATTTGAAGCGCCTGTTCTACGTCCGAGTCGTTGCTTTGATCGGGCTGAGTGGAGCGCTGGCCGTCGGCTATATGGGTCTGAGCATGCCACTGCCCATCATCCCCTGCGTCGTGATCGGCGTGTTGATGGCGATCGACAACGCCTCCGCGTGGCGCGCCGCATCGCGCCAGACCACGGTCTCCCGGCTGCGGTTTTTCTGGCATTTGGCGGTCGACGTCGCAGGATTAACCGCTTTGTTTTATTTCACCGGCGGCTACACCAATCCGTTTACATCGTTCTATTTGCTTCCCTTGGCCATTGCGGCTTCAACCCTGCCACCACGCGACACGCTACAACTCGCATTGGCCACGGTGGTCTCGTACAGTGCGCTGATCTACTACCACATACCGCTACCGCTCCATACCTCCGGCCACGATGGGTTCGATCTGCACATGGCGGGCATGTGGGGCAGTTTCGTGGTCGCCGCGGGCGTGATTGCGTTTTTCATCGGATATATGGCCGAAGCACTTCGACAGCGGGGAAACGACCTGGCGGAAATACGAGAAAACGCCCTGCGGGACCAGCAAGTGGTGGCCATGGGGGCCTTGGCCGCCGGAACAGCGCACGAACTGGGCACGCCCCTGTCCACCATGGCTTTACTCGTTGACGATCTGCGGGAGCGATATATCGACCAACCGGAGTTGTTGGATGATCTGAACGTACTGCGTGAACAAGTGACCCGCTGCCGCAACAGTATCAACCGGGCATTGGTCACGGCCGGTAGGCCGAGGGCGCAAGACACCACGGCACTGTCGGTACGAGAGCTACTAAACGAACTCATAGCGCAATGGCGCGCCCTGCGCCCCGAGCACGAAGTCCGGGTGGCGATCACCGGCGAGGGGACACAACCTCGCCTGGTGGTGGACACAACCGTGCTGCAAGCATTGATCAGCGTAATGAACAATGCCGCCGATGCCTGCCGGGATCCTGTATCCGTGACTGCGAGCTGGCAGCGGGATCAACTTTTGCTCGCCATCGTGGACCGGGGCGCGGGAATCTCGTCAGAAGTCGTCGAGACCCTCGGGGATCCACAAACCACGCGAAAACCTACAGGACACGGCGTCGGCCTTTTCCTGGCGGCCAGCATCATTCGGCGGGCACGCGGCGAGCTGCGCATTGCCGCTACCGGCAAGCAAGGCACACGAGTGGAAGTGACCTTGCCGTTGCTCGCCCCCGTGATTTCCGGTGAACATCATGAGCGAAATGACAACGTCGCAACACAATCTATTACTCGTTGATGACGACGAGACGTTCAGTCGTATTCTGGCGCGGGTCTTGAGACGACGAGGCTTTGAAGTGACCTGCGCCAGCGACAGCGCCGAAGCGTTAACACAGGCCCAAGCATCTGTGCCATCGCATGCTATCGTCGATCTGCGCCTCGGGGATCAAGAATCGGGCTTGCAACTGATACCGGCGCTGCGAAAGCTCAACCCCGCGATGCGCATCGTGATTCTGACCGGCTACGCGAGCATCGCTACGGCCATCGATGCCGTCAAACTGGGCGCCACGTATTACTTGCCCAAACCGGTGGATGCCGATGCCATCATCGACGCTTTCGGGCGGGAAACGCCGGATCCCACACAAGATGTCGAAAGCACGCCGTTGTCCGTTCGCCGACTTGAGTGGGAACATATTCAGCGGGTTTTGAACGAACACAATGGCAACGTTTCGGCGGCCGCCCGAAGTTTGAACATGCACCGCCGAACATTACAACGAAAGCTCGCGAAACACGCCGTGAAACGATAAGCCGTATGGCACTTATGGCAATCGGCATCGGACAGTGAAGACCGGCCGTATCGCAACCCGAGCAGTGTGGGCGTTTTAGGAAGAGACAGGAGGTGGGTTGTCGTGGTGGCGAACGTCCTGTCCTTCCACCATATAAATCACATATTCCGCCAAATTCTTGGCGTGATCGCCGATACGCTCCAACGCTTTAAGAATCAAAGTAATAGTAACAACGTGACCGACGTTGCGTGCATCTTCCATCACGAAAGTCGTTAGACGACGTAAACTGGACTGGAATTCCTCATCCAGATTCTGCTCGCTGTTTACCAACCGTGCTGCCCGGGACACACTGAGAGAATCCAGCACGTCTAGCGCTTCTTGCAACATATCGCGGGCGACTTTGCCGACGATATGGGCATCTCGAATCAACATATCACTCGGACCGTTGTTGCCCTCTGGGTAAAGATCTCCGCCAAGAATGGCGACCTTTGCCGCCTCGTCACCGATCCGCTCCAAATCGGCGACCGCTTTGGAAAAGGCGATGATCACCCTCAGATCTTTGGCCACCGGGCCACGTCGGGCAATGACATGGGCGATTTGCTCATCGAGCTTGACTTCCAAGGCGTCGACTTGGTTCTCGCGCGATTTCACCTCGTCGACCATTCCATCGTCGTGATGACGAAGCGCTTGCAGCGCCAGACGCACTTGGTCGAGGACCAACCCGCCCATCTCCAACACCGTCATATGAAGATGGTTGAGCTCCCCGTCGTAGCGACGAACCGTATGACCTTCCAAGTCTCTACCCGCCAATTCTTGATCCCGTTTCATCCCGCAACCCTAAGCGCGTCACGTTTCCCTAGCCGAAGCGACCGGTAATGTAATCCTCGGTCAACTCGTGCCTAGGGTTGGTGAAAATCTGATCGGTGCTGCCAATTTCGATCAAATCGCCCAAATGGAAATAAGCCGTTCGCTGAGAAACCCGGGCGGCCTGCTGCATGGAATGCGTGACGATGCAAATGGAATAGTGCTCGCGCAGTTCGTCAATTAACTCTTCCACCTTCGCAGTGGAAATGGGATCGAGGGCGGAGCACGGTTCGTCCATCAAAATCACCTCCGGCTGTACCGCAATGGTCCGCGCGATGCACAGACGTTGCTGTTGACCACCGGACAGGCCGGTACCGGGTTGATCGAGCCGGTCTTTAACCTCGTCCCACAAACCGGCGCGCTTCAAACTCGCTTCCACAAGATCGTTCAACTCCGAACGATTTCGGGCCAAACCGTGAATACGAGGGCCGAATGCGACGTTTTCCCAAATCGACTTCGGAAAAGGATTGGGCTTTTGGAAGACCATGCTCACTTGGGCACGCAGCGGCACCACGTCAATGGCCGAACCGTTGATGTCCTCCCCGTCCATCATGATCTGGCCGGTGACCCGACAGCCGTCGATGGTGTCGTTCATTCGATTCAGGCACCGCAAAAATGTCGACTTGCCGCAGCCCGAAGGTCCGATCATCGCCAGGACTTCATTCTTGCCGACATCCAGGTTGACGTGCTTGATCGCATGGTTTTGGGCGTAAAAGACGTTCACATCGTCACAGCGAATGCGCGGACTTCCCACGCGCGACTCCCCGATCGTCTCGCGAACATCACGCCGTATCGTCGCGGTGTGCCCCATGTTCACCGCATCGTTCACTCGGTTTTCGTCACTCACTACACCAAAGCCCTTTTCAGTGATCGTTTCCATCTCGCAACCCCACAAAAGATGGTAATGATTCTCACCACCGTCGCTCGAAGCGTCGACGCATCAAAACCGCGGCAAAATTCATCAATGCCAAAAAGACGAGAAGTACCAGAATCGCACCGGAGGTGCGTTCGACGAAAGCTCGTTCAGGACTATCCGCCCAAAGAAAAATCTGCACCGGAAGCGCTGTTGACGGATCAAACGCGTTCGATGGGACGTCAACGATAAAAGCCACCATCCCGATCATCAAAAGAGGAGCCGTTTCCCCAAGCGCTTGCGCCATTCCGATGATCGTTCCGGTGAGCATGCCCGGCATGGCCAGCGGCAACACATGATAAGTCACGGTTTGTAGAGGCGAAGCGCCAATCCCCAAGGCGGCCTCCCGAATCGAAGGCGGTACTGCTTTCAGTGCAGCCCGACTGGCGATAATGATCGTGGGTAAGGTCATGAGGGTCAAGACCAATCCGCCTACCAGGGGCGCCGAGCGCGGCAAGCCAAAGAAATTGATGAACACCGCCAAACCCAGTAAACCGAACAC
Organism: Pseudomonadota bacterium; assembly: GCA_034189865.1. NCBI lineage: Bacteria > Pseudomonadati > Pseudomonadota > Pseudomonadota bacterium. The sequence goes on from JAXHTV010000007.1 coordinate 95,965, forward strand.
GATCGAAGGCACGGCAGCCAAGTTATTGATATTCACCTCAATCAGATCAGTAATCCGATTACGTGGCGCGAACTCTTCAAGATAAACCGCTGCCGCGACGCCCAACGGGAAGGACAGAAGCAACGTCACCGTCAAGGTGAAGAATGACCCTGCCGCCGCACCCCAAATACCCGCCAACTCCGGATCACGGGAATCGCCGGCGGTGAAGAACGTGGTGTTAAACCGAGTGGTCAACCGTCCCTCTTCGGCCAGTTGGTCCACCCAAGCCAACTGATTATCTTTGATACGCCGTTCCGACTCAGGCAGCGCGCGATCGATATGCCCCTTGTTCAACATGTCGATTTCGTCGTCCGCCGGCACCCATAGACTGATGGTTTGCCCCACCAGCGAGGGATCTTCCATGACGCGATCACGCAACTGGAACGCCGCTCCCGAACTGACCAAGTCGTAGAGCTTGCGCTTTTCGGCCCGGCTGGTGACATCGGGGAAGTCTTCCCGCAAGGATTGTTTAATCAAGCCGCCGAAATCGGCGCGACCCAACGTTTCACGGTCCATCTGACCATCCGGCGCGATCACGGCCGGATCCAGCGCGACATCGATTTTGAGGTAAGTCTGAAAGAAGGCCGTATAGCCGCTAAGAAAAATGCTGATGAACAACATCGCGACGAACGAGATGCCCAGAATAATCGCGGCCAAACTCACCCATTGAAAGCGCTTTTCTCTGGCGCGCCGTTTCTTCATCCCGGCGCGAATGATGTCAATCGGGCGTTGTCCGGCTGATACGCCAGGACCCGTCACAGTGGTTGAACTATTCATATTGCTCCCTGTAGCGACGAACAACCTGAAGGGCAATCACGTTTAGCACCAGCGTCACCAAAAACAACACCAAACCCAGCGCAAAAGCCGCCAGGGTTTTGGGACTGTCGAATTCTTGGTCTCCCACAAGCAGGGTCACGATCTGCACGGTCACCGTGGTCACAGCTTCCAGGGGGTTGACCGTCAGATTGGCCGCCAGTCCCGCCGCCATCACGACGATCATGGTCTCGCCGATCGCTCGCGAGACTGCAAGCAATACCCCACCGACAATACCGGGCAAGGCAGCGGGAAATACCACCCGCATGATCGTCTCCGATCGGGTTGCCCCCAAACCGTAGGCGCCGTCTCGGAGCGATTGAGGCACCGCGTTGATCACATCATCGGAAAGAGAAGACACGAACGGGATGATCATGACCCCCATGACCATGCCCGCGGCCAACGCGCTTTCGGATGCCACATCGAGCCCAATGGATGTACCCAGTTCACGGATCAGCGGGGCAACGGTCAACGCTGCGAAAAAACCGTAGACCACGGTGGGGATTCCGGCGAGCACCTCGAGCAACGGCTTGGCCACGGCACGAAACCGCGCTCCGGCGTATTCCGACAAATAGAATGCCGACAATAAACCGATGGGTACCGCCACCGTCATGGCGATGGCCGAGATCATCATCGTGCCAGCGAACAGTGGGATTGCACCGAAACTGCCCGAAGAACCCACTTGATCGGCACGAATTGCAGTCTGCGGGCTCCATTTCAGGCCGAACAGAAACTCTGTGGCCGGCACCGACCGAAAAAACCGGAGGGATTCAAACAAAACCGAAAACACGATCCCGACGGTGGTCAAAATTGCGATACTGGAACAGACGATCAAACCGATCATGACCGCGCGTTCCACGGCGTTGCGGGCCCGCTGGTGGGGCTTGATACGGGTCAGCGTAAAGGCCGCGCCGCCCATGGCCACGGCCAACGCCACACCGGCGAGCATCACCTGGCTCATGGATTTGAGTGCGAGGTAACGATTAGCCGCTTCGACAATGGCGGGCTCCGCCTCACCGGACACGATGTTTCCACTGGCCAGATTTTTAATGTCGTTGACCACAAGATTCAGCCGATCCGGACCCAGGGCCCGATAAGACTCCGGAAGATCGGCAATCACCATCTGGATAATCAAGCTGGAATCCAGAACCGTCCAAAGACCAAGCAGCAACAGGGCCGGCACCCCGCACCAAATGGCGGCGTAGATTCCATAGTAGCCTGGGAGTGAATGCAGCTTACGGATCTTGCCCTGCGCCACGGCGAATGCCCGCTGACGCCCGACAAAATAGGCCCCAGAACTCAGCAGGAGAAGCACCAAAACTAGTACGTAACTGTTCATGATCGCTCGAATTTGTCGGGTTCTTCGAGAAGCGGCGAACGGTGACCGCAAGAAGCAGCCACCGTTCGCTCAGTCGTACATCAAACGCGCTGCACGCCGCTTACATGGGAAGCGGGTTCAACTCCTTGACGTCATTGGCGACTTTTTTGCGCTCATCCATCGGCAGCGGAATCAATCCGCGATCCGAGAGATAGCCTTCGTCGCCCCAGGCCTTGTTGCTGGTGAACTCGGCCAAGTACTCGCGCATACCCGGAATCACGCCCACGTGTGCCTTCTTGACATAGAAGAACAGCGGACGAGAAATGGGATAGCTTCCGTCGGCGATAGATTCAAAGGTCGGCTTCACGCCACCCACCGCGGCCGCTTGGACCTTGTCACGGTTCTGGTCGAGGAAGCTGAACCCGAATACACCGAATGCCGCCGGATTGGCGTTGAGCTTTTGGACGATCAGGTTATCGTTTTCACCGGCTTCCACATAGGCGCCGTCTTCACGGACCGTGTGGCAAACGCTCTTGTAGGCTTTCTTGTCTTTCTTCTTCATCGCCTTAATCCAATCGAACTTCTTGCAGCCACCTTCCAGCGCCAGCTCGGCAAAAGCGTCGCGTGTACCGGAAGTCGGGGGCGGACCCAAGACTTCGATCTTGGCGTTCGGCAGACTGGAATCGATTTCGTTCCACGTCTTGTAAGGATTGGGCACAAGTTTTTCAGCGCCGCTGGGATCGGGAACGTCCTTCGCCAGGGCCAGGAAGACGTGCTTCAGTTCGAAGGCGACCGGCTTCGCCTTGGTCGAGTTGGCCATGGCGATGCCGTCATAGCCGATTTTCACTTCGACGATTTCTTTCACGCCGTTTTTGGCGCACATCTCTTTTTCGGAACCTTTGATGGCCCGCGAAGCATTGGTGATGTCCGGATGCTCGACACCCACACCCGCGCAGAAAAGTTTCAGGCCGCCGCCGGATCCCGTGGATTCGATTTTCGGCGTCTTGAATTTTGTGGTTTTACCGAATTGTTCAGCGACAACCGTAGCAAACGGATAAACCGTGGAGGAACCTACGATACTGATATAGTCCCGCGCGACATCGGCGTGTGCCGAACCGGCGACCGCGGCAGACAACGCAGCGGCGAGGACAGCGGACTTCTTAAACATATAACCTCCGTGCTCCTTGACGACTTCGAATTAGTGGAAGTGGAGTTTGAAGCCGCGATTGCAGACTCCGAATTCAGGTCGGCCCAACCCCAAATTACGCCGACCCTTCCCCCGCACCGAACGGCTCCTCGGCTTTCTCGGGTGGGACATAAATAGCTCAATAAGATGACAATTCTGTGACGGCAATCAGTTCACAGACCGCCAAATGCGCCATCACCCTGTGCCTACGCTGATCGCCTGACGAACGCAAGACATTGAAATAAAGAAACAACAACCCCCAATCGCCCGCTCCTGAGCCGCAAGCGGTAGGGCCGAAGACCCACGCCCTGTCACCGAACCGTCACGCACCATTGCTAGCTTGCCCAAAGTGATCACCCTGATTTCGGTAGGTTCGCGCATCGAAATGCCGCGGTATCAAAATCATCAAGGACCCATTCGTCATGACTTGGCGCATTTTCGCCTTACTCTATGCTCTCGCCGTAGCCAACCCACTGCACGCAACCGCTCGTGACCACATCGAAATTGTGGGCACCGGGGCAGCCCTCGATATCGTCCAAGCCGTATCGACGCGCTTTGCCGGTCACACGGATCATCCAGCCCCCCGTTTCCAAATGACCGGCACCGGTATGGGTTTCGACGCATTCTGTCGAGGCATCGGTTTCGAACACCCGGATTTGATGATCAGCAGCCGTCGAATACAGCCGGGCGAACTTGATACCTGCCTTCGCAATGGAGTTCACGAAATTAGCGAAATCGAAATCGCCCGCGACGCGTTGGTCTTGATTGGTGGGGCTCATACGATCAGCACCAACTTTAGCCGCACCCAGCTATTCACCGCGTTGGCTGAAGCAGTACCACAAAAAAACCAATGGGTGAGTAATCCGGCGACCCATTGGAACGACATCGATCCCGAGCTCGACATAGGGGCCATCAAAATCATGGGCCCACCGCCCGGATCTCCGGCGGAATATCAGTTTCTCGAATCGTTGATGGCGCCAGGGTGTTTCGCTCACCGCCTGATTTCAGGTCTGTCCGAAGCCGAGCGTTATGAAGCGTGCCGTACGACACGGCAAGGCCCGGCATACCGGCCCGGTGGCCGCACGGAGGCCGATATCGTGGAATGGTTGACGGCAAACCCCGATGGCCTCGCCTTAGTCAGCTACTCCGCCTACCGCACCGCCTCGCACCAGGACTTTGTCCTGCAAAGAATCGATGGCAGTTTACCGACCGCCGAAACTATCGGAAATGGCCAATACCCACTGATACGCCCCACACTGATTTACGTCAAAAAACGCCACGTGGAATCCGTACCGGGTTTGCAGGCCCTACTCTACGCGCTAACCGGCGAGGTCGCGCTGGGGCCGGAAGGATATTTATCCCAAACGGGACTTCTTCCACTGGATGACATCGGCCGCAACCGGGCGCGTGACATCGCCATTGGATTGATCCCACTGCGTCACGATCGGACACGCTGATCAGCCCCCCCAGCGAAACGCCGGGGGGGCACACCAATCAGTCGCCGGATCCCTCTTCATCAGTTGCCAGCAGAGGAACGCCCGGTTGTAGCTCCGTTCGATAACGCTGCGCGTTTTGAACGTAGTGCTGGGCGCTCATCTTGAGCATTTGAATCTCCGGCGGCATGAGCTCGCGCACCACTTTACCCGGCGACCCCATCACCAACGACCCATCGGGGATCTTCTTGCCTTCCGGAATCAGGGTATTGGCACCGATCAGGCAGTTCTTGCCGATCACGGCTCGATTGAGAATGACGGCATTGATGCCGATCAAGCTATTCTCCCCCACGGTACAACCGTGCAGCATCACCTTGTGCCCGATCGTCACGTTGGGACCAATCGTGAGTTTGATACCGGGGTCGGTGTGCAAAACCGAACCGTCTTGAACGTTGCTGTTCTCGCCAATGGTAATCAGGTCGTTGTCTCCGCGAACCACCGCGTTGAACCAAATACTGGCGTTGTTTTCCAAAACCACCGAACCAATCACCACCGCACTGTCGGCGATAAAATACTCGCCGCGGCAGGTCACCTGACGCTGACCAATGGAATAGATCATCTTTTTCCCTCCTCCATGAGACCGCCGCGCCGACCGACGCGCGATCATATCCGGCCCGGCCACCAAATCGCTCGAATTCCCCAACGCCCAAACGATAAACCTTAATGCGCCTGCTTGGAAATCCCAGCCAAGGCAGCCTATCGGTTGACAGCCCCCCGTGGCTCCGTCAGAATTCTGACGGATTCAGGTAACAATCACTCAACTTCCCAATTACCAGATCGTGGTAACGGAACGTGGCCGAGCCGAAGCCATTAAGGCCAAGCTGGTAAACGAAGAGAGTGAGGAAGCAATTGATTTGTCATGCCGAATCGCTATAGTTACCTGGATCAGGTGATTACGACATCCTGCCGATGTTTGTGTCGCCAGAAAACATACCCAAATAATCCCGCCTTCCCCAACACGCATCGTTTGGGGGATACCAAGCGGGAAGCCCACGGCAAAACCGTCGGGCGGCATCAGCGACATTGCGAGAGCGAGAGGAAAGGACTTGGCGCCCTTAAAGGATTAGCCTGCGCCAAGTCCGAAGGTTCGCGTGTGCAACACGCGCACCTTTTGGTGTTACTCAGTACAAACAACCGCCTTTTGACCTTATTAGGAGTAAAAATGAAACTGAATCGCCCGATCGCAGCCGCTGTGTTGGCCGCCGCCCTGGTACCTGCCGCGCACGCGGATTCCTTTATCACCTTTGAATTCTCGCAAGA
>JAXHTV010000007.1:102173-111611 GCA_034189865.1 Pseudomonadota bacterium
GACGTGTATGAGTTCCAATCCGGTCAAGGCTTCACCGGTGGCGCCCTGGGTGCCCTCGGCATGGTCGCGCCTTAAGCGGTACTTGCACAGCTCACCGCTGAACTGAAAAAACCGCCCCGTCGGAACTCGTGCCGTCGGGGCGGTTTGTTTGACAATTGCGACTTCATGTAAGACGCTTGCCCGCACGCGAACAGCGGGCCGAATCGAAATACTCCGCCAAAGGCCTTGGGGAGCCGATTGAGCGGAACCAGCCCCGCGCCAGGATCTCCCCGGTTAAGGATTTGCCATGCCTCGTCTGCTTTATCCCTGCGCGCTCGCGTTGACCTTGCTGGGCCCCGGTCTGCCCGCTACCGTTGCGGCTACCGATCTCCCTACCGACTCCGCCACGCAACCGGGCGAGGCCGATTTCGTTGCCGGTCTACAATCGTACCGGGCAGGTCAGTACAATGCGGCCCTGGACGCCTTCAATCGAGCCTTCTCGGCTGGACGCAGTGATGCGGAAACCACCTACTACCTGGGCCTGACCCACTTGCAGCTGCGTCAGTTTGATGAGGCCCGAGGCTATTTCGAGCTGGTGGTGGCCAGCGGCCAAAACCTCGATAAGGCCCATTTTTATCTGGGTCAGATCGCCTTGGAGCAGGACAAACCCGCTGAAGCCGCCGAGTGGTTTCGCCGCAGCTTGGAAACAGCGACAGGTGGTGTGGCCCAGGCAGCCCGGGCGGGCCTGCAGCAAGCTGAACAGCGCCGGCCAAGTTTATCCGGCAGCCGTTTTGCCGAGTTTAACCTCGGCTACGACAGTGACGTGGTGTTTCTACCGGACAGCGCCATCCCGTTTGTGTTCGATCAAAGCGCCGCGTTCGTTAATGTCTATGCTGGGGGATTTGAAGCCATCGGCAACAGCGACTATGTTTTCGACATCGTTCTTAACGCCACCGAGTACGACGGCCTCTCCCAAGGTCAGAATGTGGGCTTTGGCGGCGGCCTCAGCCACGAGTACCAGCGGTGGAACTGGGATTTCGGCTGGCGTTTGGGGAGCAATTTTACGTTCTTTGGCGGGGAACCTTACCAAGGCAGCCCGCAGCTCAGCCTCAAGGCCGGTCGGAACGACTGGACGTTGTTCTACGATTACAATTACTACGCGGCTTTAGATTCGTTATTCGATTTTCTTGACGGCAGTCGCCACCGCGCCGGATTCAGTCGCACTTACGAGGCGGAGACCTGGGCCATCGGCGCCGGCTATGCCTACGAGATCAACGACCTGGAATCCCCAGAGGCCTCTCCCCGCCGTATTTCCTTCACCACCGGTTTCAACATGGTTCTGGACAGCAACAGCACCCTGTCGTTGAACCTCGGCTATCAGGATATCGATTATGAAGCCGGGCCACGGGTTGACGAGCGGCTACAAGCTTCATTGGAAGTGGAACGCCGGCTTGGCTCAAACCTGGATATCCATGCCGCATTCACCCGCGTGGATAACAACAGCACAGTCAATTCGCAGGATTACGAGCGAAACATCGTCACCTTGGGGTTGGGCTGGGGCTTCTAAGCGGCGCTACCGGCCGCCCTTCCACGCAACCTGATCACGCAAGTAAACGGGAATCGCCTGCTCTGGCGGTAAGGTACCCGATTGCTGCCATTGGGCAACGGCCAAGGGCATCATGTGGTATGCATCGGGGAGCCGATCCCCTTCAACGGCAATCAGCCTGTCTGTGACAGTCTCGGGAAAGCTCTCCCGGTAAACGGACCAACCGCTGCCCACACCATACCAGTCTTGATCCGCCGGTAGGTGATCGACGGCCAGCGACACGGCCTCCGGCGGAAGTAAGTGTTCTTCGCCGACCCTCTCCGCCAAACCCTCGCCATTGGCACGAAACGCGGCGAAATAAAGCTCGGACATACGCGCATCGACCGCCACCACCACGCCGTCTCGCCCGCTTTGTTGGATTTCCCCTTGGGCCAGCGTCGCCAGATTGGAGACAGGAATCACACCCAGGTCGGCCCCGAAGGCCAAGCCTTGCGCCACGCTGGCGGCGACCCGAACCCCGGTAAAACTCCCTGGGCCGCGACCGAAAGCCAGCGCGTCCAAGTCCTGAAGACGCCAGCCGGCTTCGGCCAATAGCGTTTTCACCATGGGTAATACACGTTGCGCCTGCTGCCGGGGTGCCAGGTCGAACCGGCTAATGAGGGAGTTCTCATCCCCCAAAGCAGCCGAACAGGCATCGCTCGCGGTGTCAATCGCTAATATTTTCATCGATAGGGCTTCCGTACACATCAGACGTCAAACGCGGCTGGCCGTAGAACGCTTGCACCCTGGCCAGCTCGCGGGTCACCGGCATGTTCGGCAAGCTGCGCAAGAACACTTGCCCATAGCTGCGCTGATACAGCCGCGGATCGCACAGCATTAAGGTGCCCCGATCGGTGGCGTCGCGGATCAGCCGACCGACACCCTGCTTGAGCGTGATCACGGCCATGGGCAGTTGATAGTGACGAAACGGGTTTTGGCCGGCGGCATTCATGGCCGCGACCCGAGCGGCCAGCACCGGATCACCGGGCGATGCGAAAGGCAACCGATCGATGATCACCAATTCCAATGCCGGCCCCCGCACATCCACGCCAGCCCAAAAACTCCCCGTACCCAACAGGACGGCGTCACCATACTGGCGAAATCGCCGAATCAACTCGGCCGGGGACGCCTGCCCCTGCACCAGCACCGGGTAGGGCAAGCGGCCTTCCAGTTCCGCTGCACACCACCGCAAAGCCCGGTGACTGGTAAAGAGAAAAAATGTCCGCCCCCCGCTGGCCTCGATCACCGGCAAGGCCGCTTCCAGCACGGCACGATCATAGTTAGGATCTGCCGGTTCGGGAAGCCCGGCCGGTACGTACAAAAGAGCCCGGCGACGATAATCAAACGGACTTTCAAGCAACACGGTTTCGGCTTCGTCCAATCCCACGCGGTTCTGGAAAAAGTCGAAGCGGCCATCCGCGGCCAATGTCGCCGAGGTCAATATCCAAGCCGTTTCCGGCACCATCACTTCGCGGAGCGGCCCCTGTATATCGAGTGGGGTGCGATGCAAGGTAAATCCGTGCTTGGAACTGTCCAGCCAGGCAACGTGGTCGGTATCCTGATCTTCCAGACATTGGTTCAGTCGGGCCAGTTGGTCCTCAGCCCGTCGGCAACAATGCTCCATACCGGCGGTACGCTCAGCGGCGGCATGCAGTTGCACCAGTAACCGTTCCAAAGTGGTCTTGAGCTCCGCCGCCGCCTCCCGCGCGGAAAGGCCGTGGTCGGGCAAATCAGCCCAGGCACGACGCACGACACTTGGCCCAAGGGTGGCGCGGAACCGTTGAGCGGCCCCTTCCACGGCCCGCAGGGCCAAGGGCAAATCCGGCATATCACGCAAGTTCGCTTCATACTCCAGGGAAATGTCGCGCATAAGGCCGATGAGTTGCCGACTGCTGATGGAGCGGCCGAAAAAACGAGACGCCACTTCCGGAATCAGATGGGCTTCATCCAGTATCACCGCGTCCGCGCCGGGCAGCAGCTCACCGAACCCGTCTTGGCGGAGCACCATATCGGCGAACAGGAGGTAATGATTGACCACCACCAGATCGGCCTGAAGGGCTTGGCGGCGCGCCTTGACCACAAAACACTGCTCAAAGGTGGGGCACTCGCCACCCAGACAATTGTCCGCTGAGGAGGTTACTGCACCGTAAAGCGGCTGGTCTTCCGACACACCGGAAAACTCGGCCATATCGCCGCTCACCGTTTCGTGGGACCACTGCTCCAAGCGAGCCAAGGTCGAATGGTCCCGCTCGGCCGAAAACAGAGAATGGGCCGCCATTCCCATTCGGTGCAGGCATAAATAGTTGCTGCGGCCTTTCAGAAGCGCCACCTTGGGTTCAATGCCGAGGGTGCGAGAAAGCAAAGGAATATCTTTTTCGCAGATTTGATCCTGCAGAGCGCGGGTTCCGGTGGATACGATGGTTTTAAGCCCGGATAACAAAGCCGGCGCAAGATAGGCGAATGTCTTGCCGGTGCCCGTGCCGGCCTCGATGATCAGCTGACCCCGGGATTCGATGGCGTCTGCGACGCAGGTCGCCATGGTGACTTGCGCTGCCCGAGGGGCATAGCCGGGCAACTGTTGCGCCAACGGCCCTTCAACATCGAACAGCTTCTCAACCGTCGTCGCGGAGTCTGTCACGGTCCGACCGATCCCCGAGCGGCCCGTGCCTGGGTGATCAAGGCACGATTCTGTGAGGCGAGCGTGGGCTCGTCGCCCGTCAAAGACAGCGATTTCTCGGCCAACCCTTCCGCTTCGTCATAGCGTCCGTCTCGATAGCGATTTTCGGCCAGCAGATACCATAACCAAGGGTTTTGCGGTTCGACACGCAGCGCCCGCTCCAACCAACCGGCGGCTTGCTCGAGGCGACCGCTGGCGGTTTCTTCCTCTGCCCGCTGCACAAGCTCCAGGACGGCCGCATTGCGGGAGATCTCCGCCGGGGGCTCACTCACCGGCGGCGTCAAAGGAGCACAGGCCGTCAGGATAAACGCGAGTGCGAGAAGACACAGACGGACAAGGCGAGCGTTGTTCCACATGTTGACCTTCCAGGGAAAACCTATCGGAACCAGCGTCGCACCCGCTCAAGCAACCGCTCAGGACGCACACTGGGCTGGCGCCCGCAAGGCGTCGCGGTTTCCGGCCCGGTTCCTTCCAAAAACGGCAATTCTACCGCACCCGGGCAAGCTTCGGCTGACCATTGGCCGGTAACCTCATCGACCCAACGATGTTCGATGCCGGACGGAGGCACCGGATCGAGGGGACGCGTCGGGATTTTCGCCATGGCTTCTCCCCAAACCGTGAGCGCCCCCGTCGCGCCGGTTAAGCCCACGGGTTGGTTATCGTCACGCCCCAACCAAACAACGGCCAAGTGATCCCCGGTAAAGCCGGCAAACCAGCTATCCCGAAAATCGTCGGTCGTCCCTGTTTTGCCGGCGACCGCCAGATCCGTGGACAGATAGTTGTTGAGCGATCGCCCGGTGCCTCGGCGAACGACTTCCTGCATCCCATTCACCGTCAGATAAACCGGTGCGGCGGGCGCCACCCGCCGCACGGCAACGGAATAACGTTGCAGCGGCACGCCGTCGGCGGTCAACACCTCCCGAATCGCCCGCAGATTCGGTCGAAACCCACCCGAGGCCAATGTGTGGTAGAGCTCCGCGACCTGGAGCGGGCTCATCTCCACAGCACCCAGGAACAACGAGGGGTATGCGGGCATGTCCCGCTCGAACCCCAAGTCCCGCAGGGTTGTCGCGAAGGTTCCCGCGCCCACATCCAACCCCACCCGGACTGTGGCGGCGTTGTAGGACCCCGCCAAGGCCTCGAACAGCGGGACGGTGCCATGGAACTGCCCGCCAAAATTGTCGGGGGCCCACACTTGACCATCACTTAAAGTCACCCGGATGGCGCTGTCATCCACCAGCGTGGCCAGATGATAGTCGGAAGATCGCGCGAGGGCAGTGAGAAATACGAAAGGCTTGACCAGGGACCCAACCGGCCGTTTGGCATCAAGGGATCGATTGAACCCGGCATAACCGGCATCGCGACCGCCGACAAGCGCCCGAACTTCGCCGGTGTGCACGTCGCTGACCACCGCTGCAGCCTGCAGCCGATCCTTGCCTACAGCGTATTGCTGTTCGAGTTTCGGTAGTCGACGCGAAACGGCTTTCTCAACCGCTTCCTGGATACCGGGATCTAAGGTCGTGAAAACCCGTAGGCCTTCGGAGGTGAGATCCTCCGCCCGATAGTCCACCCGCAACTGGCGACGAACCAGATCGACAAAAGCGGGAAAGGTGTCCGGACGACCCTGTCCGGTAGCCAAGCCGATCGGTTGCCGTTTGGCTTGTTGTGCCTGCGGGGCGTCGATAACGCCATGCTCGGCAAGAATCCCGAGAACCTGGTCTCGCCGTACCCGACTGCGCTCCGGGTGGCGGCGGGGATCGTAGTATGAGGGCCCTTTAACGATCGCCACGAGTAAGGCCAACTGATGAGGCCCCAGTTCGTTAAGCGGTTTCCGAAAATAGAACTGGCTTGCCAAACCGAATCCATGCACCGCTCTCTGGCCGTCCTGGGCGAGGTAGACCTCATTAAGATAGGCCTCCAGAATTTCGTCCTTGCCGTAGTGCCATTCCAGTAGCATGGCCATGATGGCTTCGTTGAATTTGCGCCTTAGCGTTCGATCGTTGTCGAGAAAATAGTTCTTCACCAATTGCTGGGTCAGCGTGCTGCCGCCCTGAACGATCCGCCTCGCTCGGAGGTTGACCCACATGGCCCGGAAAATCGCTCGAAAGTCTAATCCAATGTGATCGGGGAAACGCCGGTCTTCAACCAACATCAGTGCGGTCAACAGCAGCGGCGGCACCTCTCCCAACCGCACCAACACGCGATCTTCGGCATGTTGAGTATGGATGCTGCCGATCAACAGTGGATCCAATCGCAGCAACTTGAGCGGCCGGCCATTTTGATCCTTGATCGACACCACCTGTCCATCGCGGAACGCGATCCTGACGATCCGACTTGGTTCCGAACCGTCCCAAAATTGAAACGCTCGGGTGTGGATGCGAAAACCGTCCGATACCGGCTGATAGGTGCCCGCCCCGGCCACTGCCGACGTTCGGCGGTATCCCAAACGCTCCAGCTCCGTCCGTAGTGACTCGGCTTGGAGCACCGCTCCGGAATACAGTTCAAGCGGCCGGGCATACACCTGCGAAGGTAAAGCCCAACGCCGACCGTCAAAGCGCTCGGTGACGACGTGATTGAGATAAGCGGTATAGCCGGCCAACAAGCCGAGGCTCACAGCTACACCGATCGCAATCCAGGCTCGAATCGATCGGCGGCCGGACGTCTTTTCTTTTGAACGAGCAGCTTTCTTCATGCGGAATAACTCAGATAGATTCAGAACACGTCCACGCATCAATCCCCGCACGCACCACTTCGAAACATGAACCTGAACGAAATGCACCACCACGGATCACGCAGGGTGCATTGCACCATTGGTGAGATATCACCAACCGACTCAATGCGGAAAACCGGATTTCCGAAGGACGATGAGATCAATGTGTCTAACGCAAGACAGTCCCCGAACAGCCACGCATAAACCACTGACGAAGAATGCAATTAGTGATCGAGAAAGCAGAGAACACGAATACGACAAAAGGCGATTTATCGGAGTTTCACAGAAGTGAAACAGACTTGGCGTAGGATTTGCAGAAAGCCCAACGTCATCATCCTGCTGGATGAAAAGTATTTCCTCTTTCTCCCTCTCTCTCTCGCACTTCGCGCCCGCCCGGGCGCTTTTTTTTGCCTGAAGATCGGCGCCCTGATGGTGTGACACCAAGACGCCCCACGACCAAGCAGTCGATTCTCAGCGATGCTTTGCCGCCTCCCGCTGTAGGGTTTCCCCGACCACCTGCTCCATCTCCTCGAGACTGGTATGGCGCACGTCCCGTCCGCCGACCAGAAATATCACATACTCAGCAATATTACGGGAGTGGTCCCCAATCCGCTCCAGCGCACGGGCACACCACAGCACGTCCAACATACGTCGGATATTCCGTGGATCTTCCATCATAAAGGTGAGTGATTGGCGCCAGATCGCTTCATACTCCCGATCGACCCGCTGATCCTCCCGGGCAACACGCAACGCCGCCTCCGCGTCGGTGCGGGCCAACGCGTCCAACGCATCATTCAACATTCGCCGCACATGACCCGCCAGGTACTCGAGCGAATGGTATCCCTGAGCCGGCCGATCCGCCTCTGAAAGGTTGACAACCATGCGTCCGATTTTCGCGGCCTCGTCGCCGATGCGTTCCAAATCGGTAATGGTCTTGATGATGGTCATAATGAGGCGCAAATCGCTCGCCGCGGGCTGACGGCGCGCCAATATGCGATTGCATTCCTCGTCGATGGCGACCTCAAGCGCATTGACTTGATGGTCATTCCTGGCGACTTGTGCGGCCAATGCACCGTCGACCTCAACCAGCGCACGAGTCGCCTGCGCGATCTGTTCTTCGACTAACCCCCCCATGACCAACACGCGGTTATGGAGATCCTCTAACTCTCGATTGAAACGTCGTGAGGTATGGTGCGTAAAATCACTTCTGTCCATTCTTTCCTTCAACCTCCCGACGCCGCCAGGATGGAAACCGATGATCCAAATTGACCAGCGGCGCGCCTGATAGTTCTTCGATGCACATCCGCAGACCGAGTCCAATGAGCACAAAGCTGGAGCCGACTTTCATATCGTACGTGATTTCGTCATTTCGAAACCATCGCCAAGACAAACCCCATTGAATCATTCACCATCCAGGACGACCGATCAAAAAGAAAAAGCCGGGGACGAACCCCGGCTTTAGCGGACCTGAAAAGTTCAGGCCTGGATCTTAGAAGACGTGTTGGAACTGAACGTAAATGATGGTTTCTTCATCATCCTTGACGCCCTGAACATCGTCACCCATTTGGTATTCGAACTGGATCTTGTCTTTGTGTTTGCTGAAGAACCAATTCGCGCCGATAGACATACGGGTCCAAGTCTCGTCCCAGGCATCGGCGTCGAGGCCTTGGTAACCGGCGACGATTTCCAGCTTGCTGGGAACGACCATGAAGCCGCCTTCCACGGAATAGGTGGCGAAATCACCCGACCCGTCCTCAATCAAACCGCCACTGAAGCTGTCGCTGTTCGTATCGGAACTATAAGAGTTGTACTCCGCATCAACGGAAAGACCCGCACCGCGAACGGCAACGTCGGCACCGTAGCCGGTGACGCTTTCGTATTCACCCGGAGCGACAATTGCCGGATCGGCGCCGGCGTAGGTGTCGTCGTCGTTGCTCCAAGTGTAAGCGTTCACACCAACGCCGAGCTGGAACTTGTCACGAGCGAAGTCGCCCTGGGCCTTTTTGAACTTACCCATGGGATAGAAATCGAGTCGACCGGCGACCATGTAACCGAAGTACTCGGCATCTTCACTGGTGCGGCTTTCCCAGTCCAGTTTGCTGGTGGACGGGTCAATACCCGCATTATAGACACCAACCTGATACTGGAAATTGTCGCCGCCCTTGATGGAAATACCCATTTGGCGATCGGGCGTACCGTAGTTGTGGTCACCCACAAAGGTACGCTCCACCAACTGCTGACGCTTGGATGAGGTCAACAATTCCCGCGAGAAAGGCGCATTGTGATTACCAATGATGATTTTGCCCGCGGAAAGACCGGAATACTGAATATAAGCATCCTTGATAGCGGGGTTCTCGCTTTCTTTGCCGAAATCGACCTGCCAGATACCGGACCAGTTTTCAGTTACCGAGCCTTCGATGTAGAAACGCATCCGACGGAGGAAAAAATCGTCGGTCGCATCGGCATCGGGTCCAACTGCAGGATCGA
>JAXHTV010000008.1:0-37639 GCA_034189865.1 Pseudomonadota bacterium
CAATCTAGTGTGGCAGACGGTCGATTGACCGAATCGCCGGAGGAGAGATTAAAACCAAATTCAACGATTCAAAGACTCAGTGCGATCATTAACCTGTTGAATCTAATTATTATTAAAGTTTCTGCAGTTTATTCTTTTAGTCCGTTATTACGATCGCTCCAATTGGTTTTTCTCTCGCGGGTGCAAGAATGACAAGCGTTGTGGGTGACCGATAGCGTCAGTTAGTCGGTCACAATGTGACGACAGACGTCACCTTCCATGGCGCTGAATACCAACACGAGCGGTATCATGTTAATGAAAACGCTATTGAACCGTGTCGCCCTTTGGTCTGTTGTGGCATTGGTTGGCTTCGTGATCTCGACCGAGTTCCGACCGGCCAAATATCATGCCCTGTTGTGTACTGACCCTGCCGCGGTGCAGGCCGGTGGGTGGAATTTCCGATACGACGGTTTTTACATCGGTGCTGACGGGTGTCTTTACGATCCAAGCAAAACGTCTCTAGAAGATGTACCTCCCGTTATTGGCGACAATGCAACTACCGACCGGGTACCGTTGCTATACGTCAACGGGGCTAATCATCGCGTCGATTGGACCATGCCAGAGCTTCATATCTTGGCCGAGGACAGCGAGCGGCCCGTGATCGGGATTTATAATGCCACCGCAGGTGGTCGCTTCCCCGACGCGATAACCGATAGTTTGGCGGGTGACCAAAGTCGTGTCGTTGAAACACTCGAAACAATAATCTGGCAGGCGTTCGAGCGTGGAGAGGAAGTGCACCTCAAGGCGAACAGTCAGGGCGCCGTGCACTCGTCAAACGCGTTGTTCGCCGTTTCAGCTCAGCTTCATAATCAGTTCGGTGCCGAAAGAGCCAAAGAACTGTTGTCCAAGGTTCATCTGGAAACTGCCGGTGGTGCAGCAACCCATTACCCCGACGGTCCGCGCTATCTTCACTACGTCAACGAACGAGATCCGGTCCCAAGGGCGGCAGGCGTTATGGTAAGCGGTAGCCAGCCAGGTACGAATGCCGTGATCGCGACGTTTACCGATCTCGATATCGATCCGTTAGAGCCCAAGTATCGCTGGGTCGGTCCACTGACCATGCGTTTTATCGCCGCGCACGGTTTTATGGTTTATCAGTATCATCGGCGCCCGTTTGAGCGCGTTTACGCAGCCAGTCGCGATGGATCAGTGAGGTATGTGTCCTTGGATGGGGCGCCTATCGAGGTCGCGCAGCAGCAACTCGTATTGGATCGTTTCAACTAGGTTTCGGTTAGTCGGTTGCGTTGCTCGGTCGACGTTTCCCAGCGGCGTTCACGGTTTCGGTCGGTCGCAGACAACCATTGCTTGTAATCGGCTGTCGTTGACTCCAGCGCGGAAGGTACTCGACGCCAAGTGCCCTATTCATCCTTACGTTCAGTCGGTACCAGCTCGTGTTTTTTCCCGGTGCGCGGAGATGCGGTCAAGTATCCTTGCGGCGATGGTTAAAGCGACCCCCAAAAACATCGGGGCCAGTAGCTCCGGTGATATCCAGGAAATCTCTTCGTTGCGGGAGAGCATTTGAACAATCGTCCCTCCCAGCCAACTCCAAACCAAAATATGGGGGGTTGACCCCAAGGCAGTACCGACGAGAAAGTCTTTGATTCCTACGTTCATGCTGGCTAGGACCCAATTTACGGGCGGCAGCGCAAAAAAAATTAGCCGGGCGTAGGTGACGGTCTTCAGGCCATTTTTTTCGAAGTGAGCTTCGACCATCGGGATATATCGTCCGAAATGGCTTTTGAGGAACTCCCGGCCGAGGTACTGGCTAACCCACCAGATCACGAACGTTGCAACGATTAGCGCCACGAACCCCATGGCCGCGGCGCCGGCCATGCCGTAGATCACCGCGGCAAAGGTAATGACGACGATGGTGGGAATATTCAAGACGATGGCAACAATGCCGCCGAGACAAAATGCGACCGGGCCCAACAATCCCATGCGCTCTTCCGCAGCACGGACCTGTTCGATGCTTTGCCTCAGATTTTCATGGCTGAAATAGCTACCGATATCGAACCACTGATACAAAGCGGCGCCACAAGCCAAGAGGACAACTAAAGCGCCAAACCGAAGCAGTCGAAGACGGCTCGCGCGCCGGGGGTTTTTGACCGACGCGTTCTCCGGGAGTCGGGTATGCTCATCGTCCATGGCGACTATTCTCCGCTGTTTTTTGACGACTGCCCGTGACGAGCTAGCGCGGGTCCGTATTTCTGTTCCTGTCTACGTCGTTAGCGTCTGCCACTAGGAGGCGCGTGCTCCAAAGTGTTTGATCTTCTTTGAGAGTCGCTTCATGAAACGATCCTCGTAGGATCGGAGGGTGTCGTTGAGATGTCCCTTGCGAGGCTTTGGAATGATCGCATCAGGCGGCGTTACGAAGGGTAAATCCAAGAACGCTTGCAATTCCGCGAGGTGTTGCTTGGGCGCCTCGTTGAAGTTCTGATAGTCGATGGCGAATACGTTCTCTGCGGGCAGCTCTTCGATGGCTCGATAGTAGCCTTCCAGTTCCTTCTGTACGGTCCACGAGCAGATTTGTCGCAGAATAAAAGCGTACAGTCCGTCGCCGGTGACTTTCTTGATGCCGCGAACCAGTTTCCACAATGCGTAAATCGCATTCTTTGTGATGCGGTCGCCCGGTACCTTGAAGTCATCGATGAGCATGGTCTGAAAAGGTTGTGGCCCCGTCATGAGAGCCAATGCGGCATTGATTTGGCTATTCAGGATGAAAATGGGGTCCCGAGTGATGTAGATGAAACGTGCGTTGGGAAACCACTCCAGAATTTGCTTTGCTTTCCCCGTGTCCCAAGGGTTCTTGAGCAAAATGGCTTGTGCTTCGGGGTGGAGAAAGGCAAGTTTCTTGCAAATTTGAGTAAAATAATCTTTGTTATTCTCGCTGACGGAAATCTGGTAGCTCCGGTTGCGAAGCATCCATCCGTACTCCTCCACGGTCGTGTCTTCAACGTAGACGGAGTCCAGCTTGCGGTCGGTGATACCGAGTGCTCGGAACAGTCGATTCAGCGTTGCCCGATCGGATTCCTCGCCCCCCTCGATGGCATTTTTGAGCAGCCGATCATAGTAGAAGATATGATAGAGCGTCAGATTAGCGACGGGAAAGCATTTGGAGACGGAATCGTACAGGAAAGTCGTCCCAGAACGGTGGAGACCCATAATAAAAACCGGACGGATCTCGATGTCATCCAATCGATCGAGATATGCATCGTCCTCGTGTCGCCCGGGAAATCCGGGGTCGAATGGGAATTTCATACTTTCTCCGTAAAGCGATGGTTGGGGACTCGGCAAATTATGCCACTTTGGTTGCCGACGTTGTGCTGTTCCCGCCATACATATGATATAAAATTTCATCCGCCGCACGCTGATAGCCGCCGATCTTGAGAGAAGCCCCCAGTTCCTTCGAACTTTCCCGATAATCCGGTTTGCTTAGGATCTCGTCGACGCTTTGGCGGAGCCGCTCTGGCGTGGCCATGTTTGGCATTAACATCACCCCCGCGCCTAGACGAGAAATCCTCAGGGCGCTGAACGCCTGTTCCACCTGCTGCGGAACCATGACCAGCGGAACATTATAGTATAGGCTCTCATTGATACTATTCATGCCGCCATGGCTGACAAATGCGTCAGCTGTCTGGAGAACATCCAATTGGGGCACGCGAGCCTTGACGGTGAAGTTCTCCGGGATAGGTCCGAGTTGTTTGATATCGGTCCGGTCGCCGATGGACATGATGACTTGGTACGGTCGGTCACCAAACGCACGAATACAGTTGACGTAAAAGTCAGTGCACATGTTGTGCACGCTTCCCAGCGATACATAGATGAGCGGTTGTCCCGGCTGTCTATGGATATCAAGCGAGTCGTTGTCCCGCTTCTCGGGTACAGAAGCACCAACGAATTTGACGTTATCGCCTAACTTCTCTGCCTCGGGTTGATAGAGTGGCGAGGTCACCGCGATGGTCAATTGCTCTTTATCGTCCAGCAGTTGCTTGAGAAGCGGGAATATTCCGGGATATTCCATGCCCAGCCCGGTGACGATGTCCGCTATTCGTCGTCGGGCACCGATAATCTCCGGAATGATTGAAATAACAGAGGATAATCGTGTCGATTTCCCGACCATTCGGAAAAGCTTGAAGGAAAACCAATGCTTGACGGATTTAAGGACAGTGGGTGTCACCAGCACGTGGGTGACGAATCGGACTCCCGGCACGTTCAATCTCATCGCGAGCAACTGACCCCAGGGGGCGCAGGTGTCATAGATAATGTAGTCCGGTTTGTCTTCCTGCATCTGTTGTAACAAACCCAGTACGCAGGACTCAGTCAGTTCGAACAGCTTGCTTCCCAGAGCGACCAAATCGGACGCGATCTCGGTGGGATGGTCGTATTCGAAGAAGGGTTGATAACCGCGGAACGTGGCGCCGAGCGCTTCAATTTTTTGCCGACTTTTTTCGTCGGCGTAGTAGATAACTTCCTCACCTCGACTGATGAGTTCGGCGACGATTCCTAGTGACGGGTTGATGTGGCCTACGGCTCCTGGAAGGTTAAAAAAAACAGCCTTGCCCATTTAAACACCTCTACATGCACGCGAAACGGCGTCGACCGTGGTCGACGGCTAGGTCTCCCCGACGTCCCTTGTTTCGGCGATGTGTCTTATCCCGTCCGGGATACCCTACATCGCTTTGGCGTGTGCTTGGCGGGCGGTTTGCGGTCCTTGCGGCTGCTACAGTATTGGCAGCTTAAGTTTCTTCCCTGAGTCCGGCCCCAGAAACAGAGGCCGATTTTGCCGCATCGCGGATCAGTTCTACTAACGCCGTCGGGCCCGTCTTTGCGGGTCTTCGATTTATTTTTGGCGGTCCACTAGCCTGCGTTTCTCAGCGCCCCAATTCGAAGCGTTTACGATTGAGGGGCTGATTAACCGCGGATGTTCCCATGGAGATTTCCACCCAACAAGATTAAGCCTTCCCCAAGGCAGAACCCCGTTTGACTGGATCGGTCAAGCAGTCTAGCGATTGCTCCGATAATAACATCGGTCAGATGAACAATTTCTTAAACCGAAATTGCATTTCGAGTACAAGCTTACCCTTGCCTGATGAGATATTTTGGCATACCCCTGAGGTTGTGCAAAGAAAAAAACCGCCTGCCAAGATTCCTAGGCAGGCGGTTTTAGATCGTCCGCAGCGGTATGCGGAATCTATATTACCCAAGCAGTTTGATTGCTCGTTTCATCAGCTTTAATGCGACTTCGGGGTAGGGGCGGCCGACGAAAGCAGCAGGAGAGAACCAACTGCGTTGATACAGGACGCCCTTTTTGTGCGAAAACTCGACGAACCCGTCAAAGCCGTGATAAGCGCCAATTCCGCTCGGACCGACACCGCCGAAGGGCAGGTTGGGGTGAGCGATATGAAGCATGGTGTCGTTTACCGTGGCACCGCCAGAAATGGTTTGGTTGATCACGTAGTCAGCACGGCGCTTGTTGTTGTCGAAGTAATATAGAGCGAGCGGACGCGGATGATTTTTCACGTACTGCACGGCATCTTCCAGTGTGTCATAGGTCATCACCGGCAGTACGGGGCCAAAAATCTCTTCCTGCATCACCGCCATGTCTTCGGTGACATTGGTAATCAGCGTGTGAGGAATGACGCGTTTGCCATCGGGGATCGCTTCGTTGCGCGGATTAATTTCTATGACATTCGCGCCTTTGGCCTTGGCATCGTCAATTAATCCCCTGATCCGACGATAATGGCGATCGTTGACAATCCAGGTGATATCTTGGTTGTCCGCTACGGTCGGGTACCGCTTGGTCATCAACTCGGAATAGGCCTGGACGAACTCTTGTTCTTTGGCCTTCGGAACCATCACATAGTCGGGCGCGATACAGGTCTGTCCGGAATTTACCGACTTACCGAGCAGCATCCGCTGGGCAGCGGTACGAATCGGATAATCTTCGCCCACGATGGTCGGTGATTTTCCGCCCATTTCGAGGGTGACAGGGGTCAGGTTCTTAGCGGCGGCCATCATGATTTTCCGTCCCACTTCCGTGTTTCCGGTGTATATCAGATGGTCGAAAGGCAGTTCAGAAAACTGTATGGCGGCCTGAACATCGCCCGTTACCACGGTGACGAACTCTTCCTCAAAGTACTTGGCGATCAACTCCTGGATCACTTCGGAGGTGCGCGGAGTCACATCCGGTGGTTTGATCATTGCGTGGTTACCGGCGGCGAGGACGCCGATTAGGGGTGAGAAAATAAGAAACGCCGGATAGTTCCAGGCGCCCATAATCCCAACGACACCCTTCGGTTGATAGACCACTTTACCGGTGGCGGGTAGTGATTGGATGCTGGCAGGGACTTTCTTGGGTTTCATCCATTTCTTGATATGGCCTTTGGTGAGACGAATCTCGCCCATATTAGCCAATACCTCGGTCATCACCGTTTCGTGTGGGGAGCGATGGCCAAAGTCCGCCATGACCGCCTTAACCAACTCGTCGGCGTACTCGCCGATCGCTTTGTTCAAGGTATCCAAGGCCTGTATCCGGGTACGATAATCGGATATGCCGCGGTCGAGAAAAGCGGCTTGCTGTTTACGGAGTATCGGTAGCAACGGATTGGCGGCCGAATCTTCAGGGTGCGGTATTGCCGAGATCGATAAAGGTTCTGGGTTGCTCATAGAGCGTTCTCCTTCCGTGCGGAACGGGTGGTCAGGTGGGTATCGGGGTGGCAGTAGTGATCCGAGCCGCGCAATGCCTGGTGGGACACGTACCAGGCCTCTAGCCACTTGATCGTAATGCGCCGACACTATACGAGTGGAATCACCAGGTGTTGTTTGACAAGCGCCTAGCCCGAATGTCCACCGGACCTCCTTCACGCCCCTCGTGGGGTAGACGTCTCGGCCGTCGTAAGCGCTGACCGAGTTTGCTTTGCTTTACTTTAATTTACGGATCGCAGACAGACGTTGGCTGAGATCTATCCGCCAGTCTACAACCGAAAGGCTAGCATATCAAAAACTTGCGCGCTGCCAAGGTTTTTTAGTCGTTTCCGCAAAAAAATGAGAGGTCCCCGTCAGCGTTTTTCTAGCCGCATCACTTGGGTGCTAAACCGTCCGTCGGAGTGCAACTTGATCTGGCGCCATCCCGGCTGGCTGTCTGCCAGAGCGAAACAATCGCTGCGGGGCAAGAATTGAGCGGCAGTCGAAGGGCAGCCAAACATCGCCGGCGAACTATCTGGGCTCTCGAACGTTTGATGTATGTGCCCAAAAAACACTGCTCGGAGTTCGGGTCGTCCACGAATTGAGCGGATGAAATCATCCTTATTTGCCAGCCCGATTTCGTCCAGCCAAGCGCAACCTGTCAAGACCGGCGGATGGTGGAGAAAGATCGCTACGGGGTGGTCGAGTGGGGCTGACAGCATCTGGCGGATGCAAGCCATGTCATCCGGGTCGATTATGCCGTGATCGTGGCCGCCAACGGTCGTGTTCAGCGCGATCAGTCGCCAGTCGCCCAGGCGCAACAGAGTAGGGGTGCTATGACATTGGACTCCTAAGACGTTCTGCGCCCGCTCGGCATGATCGTGGTTACCGAGCAGGTAATGCGCTTCGATCCCAGTTGCGTCGACCAGCCGTTTTAAGCGCGTGTAAGCTTCCGTGCTGCCGTCGTCGGAGAGATCCCCGGTGAGTATGATGAGGTCAGGTTGGGCGAGGTTTACGGCGGCGAAGACCTCTTGTAGGGATCGATCAGGGGTGCAGTTCCACGGTCCATCGTCAGGACGCTTACGGAGGTGGCAGTCACTGATTTGAATGATGGTGTGGGCAGGTGAAGGCATGAATGAGGTGTAACCTGGACATATCTTGGGGCGCGCCCGCGGCGGAGCCGAGTGCCGGGAACTCTAGCGGTTCACATGATCCCACACATCCCGGTGAGAGGGATTATGACCTTGTAGGATGTCTTTGAGAAAAAGCATTTCTGCCATCACGTCCGCAGGAAAGCCTTCGCGACCACCTCGCTCGTCGATAATCAGTGAATCAAGAAAACGCTCCGTACGTCGATTGGGCCAACTTTCGGTAATTTTCTCGATCAGGCGCGGATAGTTTTCTTCAATTGCTGAGAGTAGTTCGGGGTTGATCACCGCTAAACTGGACAGTGATTCGGCTTCCGTCTTGGGCGTTCCTACCGTGAGCGTCGGTTGTTTGGTAGGTTGGGCGCGGCTTTCGGATTTGCCAGATTCGGCTCTCCAACGCCCCGTTTCCGTGACTTTTGTCTTCTGGGAGCCGGTACCGGTTGTTGCCGTCTTTACATCCAGTTTGTTATATGCGCCGCTACTCTCCGATCGGACTAGCTGGGCTCGAAGACGCATGAGTTCTTCGGCATGTTTGACGCTGAATCGGGGTCGCCCGGGGCGAGTGGATTCTTGTATGAACCCTTCGATCATTTTTCGACTTTCTTCGGTCGATTTGGTGCCGCGTACTTGTTCGAGAAAGGCGGGGAAATCTTTCTTCAGGTTGTTTGCCTGGGGTTGTTGGCGCTTCCAGTCGTTGAATTCTGGAGGTCGCACACCCAGTGCTTGGCCAAAGGTCGGCGCCATCTCATCGAAGCGGGCGCGATTTCCGGTGCTGTGGTAAATGTCCATTAACATGATCCAGTCGTCTGCGGCGACACCGGAGCTGGAGTCAGTGACATGGCGTTCCAGGGAACGCATCGCCTTAGACGCATTGCCTGCCGCGATGGCGTATGACGCTTGTTTTCGAATTTCGAGTGATGTCTCAAAAACGGAGTCGGAAGGATTCTGGGGTTTTTCTTGGTCCGGCTTGGATTCTGTCGGTTGCGCGTGGCGACGGCGCGAGATTATGGTTCCCACCGCCATCCCTGCGAGCGCTGCACATACCGTGATGAGAATCTCTGTACTTCCCATAGTGTTCCTGCCCTTCTGATGTGTTCGGCTTTTTTATTTCTTATTTAAGGTGATAGCGGCTGTTTTGTCATGTTCTTGATATGAGGTATTTCGTCGGCCGTTTTGCCTGCATTGAAGCATGCCAATCAACGACAGGACGATGGTTGGGTTAGCCGGTCTGACGGTTGGCTTGGTGGGCTGGCGCTGCAGTCTATTTCGTTGTCTTTAATAGTGGCTTGAGAGCGTGTCGGTTCGTTGCAGGCGGCTCAGCTCAGGCGCAGGTTTTGCCAGATCTCCAGCGTGGGGCCGGCTTGGTTCAACGTATAGAAATGGAGGCCGGGTGCGCCCTCTTCCAGCAGTCGTTCGCACAAGCGGGTAACCACTTCGCTGCCGAAACTTCGAATGGCGTCCAGGTCGTCGCCATAACTCTCCAGTCGTTTACGGATCCACCGCGGAATTTCCGCGCCGCATGCGTCGGAGAAACGAGCCAACTGGGTGAAGTTCATGATTGGCATGATGCCGGGCACGATGGGAAGATCGATGCCGCGTCGCTGACATTCGTCGACGAAGCGAAGGTAAGCGTCGCCATTGTAGAAGTATTGTGTGATGGCCGAATCGGCCCCCGCTTCCACCTTGCGCTGAAAATTATCCAAGTCGGCCAGGGGGGAAGGCGCTTGGGGGTGATATTCCGGGTAACACGCCACCTCCAAGTGGAAGTCGCTACCGGTTTCCTGTCGAATGAAAGCGATCAATTCACTGGCGTAATGAAATTCACCTGGATCGACCGTGCCCGATGGCATATCGCCTCTCAGCGCCACCAGCCGATTAATCCCGTGGTTGCGGTACCGATCGAGCATTTCGCGAATGCCACTCGCGGAAGCCGAAATGCACGAGATGTGCGGCGCGACCGGAACGTTTGTGGTCTTTCCGACCTGAATCGCCGTTTCAAACGTTCGGTCTCGGGTGGATCCGCCGGCACCGAACGTCACGGAGAAAAATTCAGGTCCTAAGTCTGAGAGCTGCCTTGCGGTGTCCAGCAGTTTCTCCAGGCCTAGCTCGCTCTTGGGCGGAAAGAACTCGAAACTGAAGGTTCGAGCGTTATGTTCGGTCTGGTTCATGTCGATTAAGGGCGAAAATGGGAGCGGCGGTTCATCCCACCGCTCCGCTTGTTCTCAGTAACGGTAATGGTCGGGCTTGAATGGACCGACGGGATCCAGCCCCAGATACTTGGATTGCTTTTCCGTCAACTTGGTGAGGTGTGCCCCCAGCCGATCCAGATGGAGCTGTGCGACCTTCTCATCCAAATGCTTGGGTAGCACGTAAACTTCGTTCTGGTATCGCTCCGCGTGATTCCAAAGCTCAATCTGCGCCAACACCTGATTGGTGAATGAATTGGACATCACAAAGCTGGGGTGACCGGTGGCGCATCCCAGATTCACCAGCCGTCCCTCCGCTAGAACGATAATCCGTTTGTCGTCCGGGAAGATCACATGGTCCACCTGAGGTTTGATGTTCTCCCATGTGTATTGACGCAGCGAGGCGATATCGATCTCCGAATCGAAATGACCGATATTGCAGATGATGGCTTGGTCGCGCATGGCTTGCATGTGTTCGTGGGTGATCACGTCCACGTTGCCGGTTGCTGTCACGAAAATATCGCCCAGCGGCGCGGCCTCGTCCATGGTCACGACCCGGTAACCTTCCATTGCGGCCTGCAAGGCACAAATCGGGTCGATTTCCGTAATCCACACGGTGGCACCCAGACCGGCCAGAGACTGGGCGCAACCCTTGCCTACGTCGCCGTATCCGCAGACAATCGCGATTTTTCCGGCGATCATGACGTCCGTTGCGCGTTTGATGCCATCCACCAGTGATTCACGACAGCCGTACAGATTGTCGAATTTGGATTTGGTGACCGAATCGTTCACGTTGATGGCTGGGGCTTTGAGGCTGCCTTCACGCATCATTTCGTACAGGCGATGAACGCCGGTGGTCGTTTCCTCGGAGATGCCCTGAATCTCGTCCATGAGTTCGGGATATCTTTGATGCAATACGAGCGTGAGATCGCCGCCGTCGTCCAACACCAGATTGGGCCGCCAGCCATCGGGGCCGAATATGGTCTGGTCGATACACCACCAAAATTCCTCTTCGGTCTCACCTTTCCAAGCGAACACGGGGATATCAGCCGCCGCCATGGCTGCTGCCGCGTGATCCTGAGTCGAGAAGATGTTGCACGAAGACCAACGAATCTCGGCGCCAAGTGCGATCAGGGTTTCCATCAGTACGGCGGTCTGAATGGTCATGTGCAGGCAGCCGGCGATACGTGCACCTTTAAGCGGTTGCTGTGCTGCGTATTCGCGGCGGAGTGCCATCAGTCCCGGCATTTCCGTTTCGGCTATGGCAATTTCTCGGCGCCCCCATTCGGCCAGTGAGATATCGGCGACTTTGTAATCGGGGTCCAGATTTTGGATCGGTTGCGTTGTGCTCATGGTTCAATTGTCTCCTGTCGCGAACGGGTTACAAGCCGGCGCCCGCTCGAAGAGCGTCGGCTTTGTCGGTGCGTTCCCAGGAAAAGTCCGGCTCATCACGGCCGAAATGGCCGTAAGCGGCGGTGGGGTAATAGATCGGACGGATGAGGTCCAACATGCGAATCAACCCGCGTGGCCGCAAATCGAAATGCTCGCGTACCATGCCGACCAGACTGCTCTCCGGGATTTTTCCGGTACCGAATGTGTCCACACTGATGGAAGTGGGTTCGGCAACGCCGATGGCGTACGATACCTGTATTTCGCAGCGATCCGCCAGCCCGGCGGCGACAATGTTTTTTGCTACGTAGCGGGCGGCGTAGGCGGCGGACCGATCCACCTTGGACGGATCTTTGCCGGAAAATGCTCCGCCGCCATGGCGCGCCATACCGCCATAGGTGTCGACGATAATCTTGCGGCCTGTAAGTCCACAGTCACCCACGGGGCCGCCGATGACGAATCGGCCGGTGGGATTGATGAAATAGCGCGTGTCTTCCTTAAGCCAGTCACGGGGCAGTACCGGTTTGATGATCTCCTCCATAACCGCTTCTCTAAGGTCGGCCTGACTGATGTCGGGATCATGCTGGGTCGACAATACCACGGTGTCGATGGCGATCGGGGTTGCGCCTTCGTAGCGTAGCGTAACCTGGCTCTTGGCGTCCGGACGCAACCAGGGGAGCGATTCGGTATGAAAACAATGGGCTTGGCGCTTGACCAATCGATGCGATAGTGCGATCGGTGCGGGCATTAGCTCTTCGGTTTCGTTGCTGGCGAAGCCGAACATCAGGCCCTGGTCCCCTGCGCCCTGATTGTCGAGGCTTTCGCGATCGACCCCCATGGCAATATCGGGCGATTGTTTACCCAGTGCATTGAGTACCGCGCAGGTTTCCCAATCAAAGCCGTATTCGGCTTTGTTGTAACCGATACGTCGAATGGTATTTCGCACAATCGCTTCGTACTCGATGTGTGCGGAAGTCGTTATTTCGCCCCCAAGGAGAACCATGCCAGTTTTGACCATGGTTTCACACGCGACTCGAGCATTGGGGTCTTCCGCCAGGATCGCATCGAGGATCGCATCGGAGATCTGGTCGGCGATTTTGTCGGGGTGACCTCCGGATACGGATTCGGAGGTAAACAAACGGGTTTCAGCCATCGTGTCGGGTTCCTTGTTCCCTTTTTTGCTCAGGTAAACGGCCCATTCAGGCACACAGGTGTCGTGATTTTTGGTGTTTCGGTTTGGATAGTGGCTGGGGCTTGTCTCGGAGCGGCCATCGGAAACACTTCAAAAGGCCGCCATCGATGTTTCCACAAGTCGGACGGCTCATCGTACGTCACTGCAGCTGCGGTGCCTAGCGGCGCTTGCCTCGTGGTCTGCAGCAATGGCAAGAGCGTAAGTCATCGCCCGTTGCAATGCAAAGCATTGTTCCCTCTGGTGGCGTCGACACGCTAAGTTGCCGCAATGGCTTGAGTAAGCGAGAATACGCGCCTCAAATTATCCGGGGTCGTCATCGGTTTTGCTACGGGCGTCCACCGTTTTAAGCCAGCATAACAATCCGAAGCCGGCGAGTACGGGCGTGCTCGGTGCCGGTTGGGGCAGGAGTCGCCATGCCTTCTCGTCGAGAACTCGCCAATGTCATCCGTGTGCTCAGCATGGATGCCGTTCAAAAAGCCAAGTCCGGGCATCCGGGTGCTCCCATGGGGATGGCGGATATTGCCGAAGTGTTGTGGAACGATTTTCTACGTCACAATCCCGCCAATCCCAAATGGAGCAATCGTGATCGGTTCGTGATGTCCAACGGCCACGGCTCGATGTTGATCTACGCGCTGTTACACTTGTCCGGCTACGATCTGTCCATCGACGACATCAAAAATTTCCGGCAACTCCATTCGAAAACACCCGGTCATCCCGAATATGGCGTGACGCCCGGTATCGAGACCACCACCGGTCCGTTAGGGCAGGGGCTGGCCAATGCGGTGGGGATGGCGATCGCCGAAAAAGTGCTGGCCGATCAGTTCAATCGGGATGATTTCCCCATCGTCGATCATTACACCTATGTATTTGCTGGGGACGGTTGCTTGATGGAGGGGGTCTCCCACGAAGCCTGCTCGTTGGCTGGGACCCTGGGCTTGGGGAAGCTGATCTGTTTCTACGACGACAACGGAATCTCCATCGACGGCGAGGTCGAAGGTTGGTTTACCGACGATACCGCGCGGCGTTTTGAAAGCTACGGATGGCATGTCATCCGCGGGATCGACGGTCATGATCCCGAAGCCGTGCGGGCGGCGGTGGATGTCGCGCGGCAGGTCGAAGATCGGCCGAGTTTGTTGTGTTGTAAGACCGTGATCGGATGGGGTGCGCCGACCAAGGCTGGAACCGAGTCTGTTCACGGGGCGCCGCTAGGGGATGAAGAAATCGCTGCGGCGCGTGAACAATTGAGTTGGCCGCATGCTCCCTTTGAGATTCCAGGCCCCATTCGCGAGGCGTGGGATGCGCGTTCGCGCGGGGCCGAACTGGAACAGTCCTGGGACCGAATGTTCGATGCCTACCGATCGGCGTTCCCGGAGTTGGCAGCAGAGTTTGAGCGCCGCATCACCGGCGATCTTCCGGCGCAGTGGAGCGATCATGTCGCGCGCTTCGTCAATCAGGTCGCCGAGCGGGGCGAGACCATCGCCACCCGGAAAGCGTCTCAGCAGGCCTTGGAAGGTCTCGCGCCATTGTTACCCGAATTGACCGGTGGTTCAGCCGATTTGACGGGCTCCAATCTCACCAAATGGTCGGGCTCGATTCCTCTGAGCCGTGAGGGGGCGGATGCCAACTATATTTATTTTGGCGTGCGCGAATTCGGCATGTCGGCCATCCAAAATGGTTTGGCGCTCCATGGTGGCTTTATCGCCTACTCGGGTACTTTTCTGGTCTTCTCGGACTACGCTCGCAACGCGATCCGCATGGCCGCTCTGATGAACCAGGGTTCGATTTTTGTTTACACTCACGATTCAATCGGCTTAGGCGAGGACGGACCGACCCACCAGCCGATTGAACACATGGCCAGCCTGCGTATTATCCCGAATATGGATGTATGGCGGCCGTGCGACGCAGTCGAGTCCGTGGTGGCCTGGCAGTCGGCGATCGAACGCCGTGACGGGCCGACCTGTCTTGTCTTTTCCCGGCAAAATTGTCAGCACCAAGAGCGCACCACGGAACAAATTGCACTCATTCGGAAAGGCGCCTATGTGTTGTTTGACCAGGGTGGTGAGCCCGACGTCATTCTGATTGCGACGGGTTCGGAAGTGGCGCTGGCTATGTACGCAGCGCAAGAACTGTCTCAGAAAGGTGTCCGGGTGCGCGTGGTGTCGATGCCAAGCAGCCGTCAGTTCGATAGGCAGGATTCCAATTATCGGGAGTCCGTGTTGCCGTCCACGGTTACTTGCCGTGTGGCTATTGAAGCCGGTGTCACGGATCATTGGTATCGGTATGTGGGGCCTTCCGGGAAGGTGATCGGCATCGATCGCTTCGGTGAGTCCGCGCCCGCCGGGCGCTTGATGGAATATTTCGGATTTACTGTGGACAATGTGGTGGCCACTGTCGAGTCGATACGCTAGTCGGCCGGCACGGGGTTCAGTGCGATAGGAAATCGGGCTCGTTGGGTTCGAATTAAGCAGGAGAGTGAAGGACATGACGATCAAAGTCGCGATAAACGGGTATGGCCGGATCGGTCGCAATGTACTGCGGGCCCTGTATGAGTCGGGCCGGGGCAATGAGATTCAGATCGTCGCCGTCAACGATCTGGGCGACGCGAAAACCAACGCTCACCTGACGCGTTACGACTCGGCGCATGGTCGGTTTCCCGGAGATGTCCAAGTGGACGGTGACAGTCTGGTGGTGAACGGTGATCGGATCCAGGTGTTTGCGCAGCGAGATCCGGCTCAACTGCCCTGGGGTGATCTGGGTGTGGACGTGGTCATGGAATGCACGGGCTTTTTCGCCTCTAAAGAAAAAGCCATGGCGCATGTGAAAGGTGGGGCGAAGAAGGTCTTGATTTCCGCCCCCGCGGGTAAGGATGTGGATGCTACCATCGTTTATGGGGTGAACCACAAAACGCTCAAGGCCTCCGATATCGTAGTGTCCAATGCATCGTGTACCACCAACTGTTTGGCGCCTTTGGTCAAGCCGTTACACGAAAAAATCGGCCTCGTGCAGGGGTTGATGAACACCATTCACGCGTATACCAACGATCAGGTTTTGACGGATGTCTATCACTCAGACCTCCGGCGTGCCCGGTCTGCCACCCAATCCATGATCCCCACCAAAACCGGGGCCGCTGCTGCGGTGGGACTTGTCCTACCGGAGCTGAACGGCAAGCTGGACGGTTTCGCGGTCCGCGTGCCGACCATCAACGTGTCCATGGTCGATCTGACCTTCACGGCGGGGCGTGATACGACGGTCGAAGAAGTGAACCAGATTCTCCGCGAGGCCGCCGCGGGCGAACTCAAGGGAATCCTGGCGGTGAATGAGGAACCCCTCGTTTCCATCGACTTCAATCATGATCCGGCGTCTTCGACCGCCGATCTTGGTTTGACCAAAGTCATCGACGGCCGTTTGGTCAAGGTTTGTTCCTGGTACGACAACGAATGGGGCTTCTCCAATCGTATGCTGGATACGGCCCTGGCGTTGGCCAACGCCGGTTAAATCCGAAGGGCCGGCGGGAGGGGGTTGGTGATACCCCCTCCCGGCTCGTTGGACCGATAGGGATTCGTCGGGACGGGTTATGTGAATCCCCGTCCGGGGAGGCATCATGAATATCCTCAAGATGACAGAGTTGGAATTGACCGGTCGGCGGGTGTTGATCCGGGAAGATCTGAATGTGCCGATCAGAGATGGTCGCGTGACCAACGATGCACGCATTCGGGCCAGCTTGCCGACCATACAAGCGGCGCGCGACGCCGGTGCGGCCGTGATGGTGATGTCGCACCTTGGGCGGCCGAGCGAAGGCGCCTACGACGATACGTTTTCACTGGCACCGGTAGCCGCTGCGCTGTCGGAAGCCCTCGGCTGTGCGGTTCCACTTAGAAAAGACTGGCTTGATGGCGTGAGCGTGGCGCCGGGAGAAGTGGTTCTGCTGGAAAATGTTCGATTTAACGTCGGCGAGAAGCGCGATGACGAGGCCTTGGCGCGAAAAATGGCCGCGCTGTGTGACGTCTACGTGATGGATGCCTTCGGCACCGCCCATCGTGCTCAGGCTTCCACCCACGGGGTTGGCCGCTTTGCCCCGACCGCTTGCGCCGGTCCTTTGTTGGTGAACGAGTTGGACGCCTTGAACCGGGCCCTCGCCGAGCCTGCCCGCCCCGTGGTCGCCATCGTCGGCGGGTCGAAAGTGTCCACCAAGCTCACAGTGCTCGATGCGTTAACGGGCATCGTCGACCGCCTGATTCCGGGCGGGGGCATCGCCAATACTTTTCTGGCGGCTGCGGGACATCCGGTCGGGCGTTCTTTGTACGAGCCGCATTTGCTGCCGCAAGCCGAGCGATTGATGTCCGCAGCCGCCGCCAAAGGCGGTGAGATCCCTTTGCCGACGGACGTGGTGGTGAGTTCGGAGCTCTCCGAGCAGGCGCAGGCGCGCCTGGTCTCGGTGGCCGATGTGGGCCCAGAGGACATGATTCTGGACATCGGGCCCGAGACGGCAAGCCGCTACGGCGCGCTGCTGGCCGATGCCGGAACGATCGTCTGGAACGGACCTGTCGGCGTCTTCGAGTTCCCGCAATTTAGCGCCGGAACCCGGGCAGTGGCCGAAGCCATTGCCGATAGCCCGGCCTTTTCCATTGCCGGTGGTGGCGATACGTTGGCGGCGATTGGACAGTTCCAGCTTGCCGATCGCATTTCCTACATCTCAACAGGTGGCGGTGCGTTCTTAGAGTTTTTGGAAGGGAAAAAACTGCCCGCCGTTGCCATGCTCGAATCGCGGGCGTCTTAGTCGCTCCGGCTGGCAGGTCCACACTCGGCAAAAAATCGTTAGAATGATGGATCTTTCGTCAAAAACTTGGCGAAGCGGTTGTATGCGCCATCGTTCTGCGTGATCTCTCGCGGGCGGGCGACACAGCCCCGTGATGTGAATCATTGAAGGTGGACAAGCTTATGCGTTTCGAAGGGACGGAATCATACGTCGCAACCGACGATCTGATGATGGCGGTCAACGCTGCGATTACACTGGAGCGGCCGTTGTTGATCAAAGGTGAACCGGGTACCGGCAAGACCATGTTGGCCGAGGAGGTCGCACGGGCTCTGAATCGGCCGCTCTACCAGTGGCACATCAAGTCCACCAGCAAGGCCCAGCAGGGTTTGTACGAATATGATGCGGTATCGCGTCTTCGTGATTCTCAGTTGGGCGATCCGCGCGTTGCGGATATCGCCAACTACATCAAGCGAGGGCCGGTGTGGGAGGCTTTTGAGTCCGAAGAGCGTCCGGTTTTACTCATCGATGAGATCGACAAGGCGGATATCGAGTTTCCCAATGACTTGCTGCGGGAACTGGATCGAATGGAATTCTTCGTCTACGAGACGCAATCCTTGGTTCGTTCCAACCATCGCCCCATTATCATTATCACCAGCAACAACGAGAAAGAACTTCCCGACGCGTTCCTGAGGCGGTGTTTCTTCCACTACATTCGGTTCCCCGAAAAGGCCACGATGGCGGGGATCGTAGATGTCCATTTCCCTGGCCTGAAGAAAAACCTTTTGAGCGAAGCGCTAGAGGTCTTTTTCGATTTGCGGGACGTGCCGGGGCTCAAGAAAAAACCGTCGACATCGGAGCTTCTGGATTGGTTGAAACTCTTATTGGCGGAAGACATCCCGGCGGAGACATTGCGCAGCAACGACCCGAGTCAGGTCGTTCCCCCGCTGTACGGAGCCTTGCTGAAGAACGAGCAGGACGTGCAACTCTTTGAGCGGCTAGCATTTATGGCACGACGTCAGCAGATCTGATGCGATCATCTGCCATGAGTCGTCCTGATGTGCGGCGTGGGCCGCGCGGAGGGCTTTACTGATGTTAATCGATTTTTTCTATTCCCTTCGGGCAGCCGAATTGCCTGTATCGGTCACCGAGTATTTGAGCCTGCTCGAGGCGTTGGAAAAGCGTGTGGTGTCCACCAGTGTGGATGATTTCTATTTCTTGGCGCGAACGTGCCTGGTCAAGGATGAGAAAGACTACGATAAGTTTGATCGCGCTTTCGGTTCTTATTTCAAAGGCGTAGACGACGCCACCAGCCTGCTCACCGAAGCTGTTTCCAAAGGCCATATTCCGCCCGAGTGGCTGGCTCGCCGCAAAGAGCTCAACCTGACCCCTGAAGAAATGGCTATGGTGGAGTCCATGGGCGGCTGGGAAAAGCTCATGGAGGCCCTCCGAGAACGCCTGGAGAACCAACAAGAACGGCACGAAGGGGGCAACAAAAACATCGGCACGGCGGGCCGCTCGCCATTCGGCGCTCACGGATTCAATCCCGAAGGGATTCGGATCGGTCAGGGCGGCGGGCGCCAGCGTAGTGCCGTGAAGGTGTGGGATCGACGGGAGTTTCGCAATTACGACGATTCGGTAGAGCTGGGCACGCGAAATATTAAAGTGGCCTTAAAGCGGTTGCGTCGTTTCGTCCGCGAAGGCACAGAGCTTGAGTTGGATTTGGACGATACCATTCGCTCTACGGCCCATAATGCCGGCTACCTCGACATCAAGATGGTTCCTGAGCGCCATAACAAGGTCAAAGTGCTTTTGTTTATGGATGTTGGCGGTTCCATGGACGACCACGTCAGGCTGGCCGAAGAATTGTTTTCGGCGGCCCGCGGGGAACTCAAGCACTTAGAGTATTTCTACTTCCACAACTTCATTTACGAGTGGATCTGGAAAGACAACTTTCGACGTCGGGCCAACCGGCTTTTTCTGCCGGATGTGCTCCACACCTTCGGCCGGGATTACAAAGTCATCTTCGTTGGCGATGCCACCATGAGTCCTTATGAAGTCGTCTATGAAGGGGGGAGCATCGAACATCACAACGCCGAAGCCGGTGCGGTTTGGATGCAGCGAATCCGCCGACATTTCGATCGTCTGATCTGGCTTAACCCGGAACCGGAGTCGCGGTGGGAGAGCACACCTTCCATCAAGATCATCCGTGAACTCATGGAGGGCGAGATGTATCCGCTCACCATTGATGGATTGAGCCAAGGTTTTCGGGCATTGAGTGCCTGAGCGTTCCTCCCCAAAGGGCTCAGCCATGAGTCGTCCGGCGTGGTGGCGACGTCTGGCGAATGTTTCCCCGTGGCCGGCTGGGCGGATTGTGGCCCAAGGCGAGTATGGTTCGTTGTCCAGGCAACACCTGGACGTCTACGTGCCCCGCCGCGAGGGGGGGCATTGGCCGGTCGTGGTCTTTTTCTACGGCGGTCGGTGGAAGAGTGGGGACAGGCGACTGTACGATCCGTTGGCACGTAGCTTGGCGGCGGCGGGAATAGTCGTCGTGGTGCCCGATTACCGGCTCTACCCCGAAGTGCGTTTCCCCGCGTTCGTTCAGGACGGTGCGGCGGCCGTTGCGTGGGTCATGTCCCATATCCACCGATTCGGTGGCGATCCCAGGCGTGTTTATTTAATGGGGCACTCCGCCGGGGCGCATATCGGGTCCATGCTGGCCTTGGATGCCCGCTATCTGGGGCATCACAGCCGAAAGAGATCCGATCTCGCCGGATTCATCGGTTTGGCAGGGCCTTACGACTTTCTGCCGTTCCAAACACCGGAGTTGGCGGATACCTTCGGCCCGGAGGAACAGCATCGGGAATCTCAGCCTATCCATTGGACCGATGGAAATAACCCGCCGTTTTTGTTGTTGCATGGCTCAGCTGACAATGTTGTCGGTGCCGGTAACAGCAAGCGTTTGTGGCGCAAAATTGAGTCTTCGGGCGGGCGGGCGCGAATGGTCTTTTTCTCCCGTGCGAATCACACCAACATACTCTTTGCGGCCGCGGTTTCAACGAATCGAGTGGGGCCGGTTCAGCGGGAAATCTATGACTTCGTCGTCCAGGGTGGGTCCACGCGCCTGCCGGATCCGCCGTCGGAGTTTTGTTCTTACGATTGACGGGAACGGATTTTGGTCGCCGATGTGTTTAATGAAAACGGGCCCGCCAATGCGGGCCCGTTTTGTTTATTGAGGCGTATTTTACAACGTGGTCGTGCTGTTGTTTGACCAAAGCCGGCGGCTCAGCCGTGCGTTTCGACGCCTTCCCAAAAACGTGCTTCGAGTTGTTTCTTGGGCAGCTTGCCGGCCAAATTTCGCGGCAGCTCTCCGAACTCGACAATTTTGGGGAGTTTGAAACCGTACAAACCTTCCTTTTTACAGTGTTCCAGGATCTCTTCGGCCGTGGCCGTTTCGCCTTCCTTGAGTTGTATCACCGCTGCGGGAACTTCACCAAGGTCATTGTCCGGGGCGCGCACTACCGCCACATCCAGTACTTTGGGGTGGTGTTTGATGGCATGTTCGATCTCGTTGGGAAAGAGGTTGACTCCACCGGAGATGATCATCTCCTTGACCCGAGAGGTCAGGTAGAGAAAGCCGTCATCGTCCAGATAGCCGATCAGGCCGTCGTCGTACCAGGTGAGTCCGTCGATTTCCAGGTAGCATTCGTCGGTTTTCTGCTGATCTCCGACATACTTGAGTCCGAAGGTGAGGGCCGAGCGTACTAATACCTTTCCTTCCTTACCCGGCGGTGCCCAGGTTTGCGTTTCCGGGTCGTAGATGCGGCATTGCGCGGCACGTACTTTGCCCACGCTGTTGTACCGGTCGGCTTTCTCTTGATAGTCATCAGGAACCAGAATCGTGATCAGGCCGGTTTCCGAGGCGCCGTAGTATTCGTGGAAGACGTCTTTCTTCGCCCCTTGGCGGCGGAATAAAGCATTGATCTCCTTCTTGACCTTCGGCGGGCAGGGCGCGGCTGCACACACGATGGTGTGCATGGACGAGAGGTTGTACTTGTTTTTGACCTCGTCGGGCAGGCCCAAAACCCGTTCCAGCATGGTCGGGGCCACGAAGGTCCAGTTGATGCGTTCTTCCTGAATGCCTTGAAGGAAACCTTCCGGCGAGAATTTGCGCATAGGGACTACAGTGCCGCCGAATATGAAAGGCAATACACCGATTTGGACGCCGGCGTGATAAAGCGGGCCGGGGATGAGCGATCGGGCATTGCGGGTGACGGGGTCGTGTAGGTCGCCGAGTCCGTACCAGCCCAGGGCGCTGGCTTGCATGATGCCCATGCGCGCAACCTCTTCTCGTGAAGCGCCACGCCGGCCGGAGTCTTCCTCGCCCATCATCGCGGTTTGATCGATGTTGATGTATTTCGGCGTGCCGGTGGTCCCGCCGCTGTACGTTTTGGCGGCCATGCCGAATTTACCGGGCGGCAGCTTGGGTTCGCTGCGGGCCACCAAGTCTTGATAGGCGATCATTCCATCCGGTGTCTCGGTTGCACCGACGATAATAAAATGCTTTACCGAGGTGAGTTGATCGCGAACAGACTGAACGGTTTCTAAAAATTCGGAATCGAAAACCAAGGCCTTCGGTTGCGCCCGATTGATGCAATGCTCCAACTCTTTGGGGCGTAAATGCCAGTTCAGCATGGGCATGGCGTAACCGGAAAGGCTGCAAGCCTGGTTCAGTTCGAACCAAGTCGCGCCGTTGTAGAGTAATTCGGCGCAAGCGTCGTCCTGGCGAAGGCCTAATTCGTAGAGCGCGTTGGCCAAACGCAGCACACGATCTTTGAATTGTCTGAAACTCAAACGGGTTTCGCCGGCGACCACGGCTTCGCGGTCACCTAACGTATCCCAAAACGCCAGCATGAAAGCTCGGGCCAAGTCGTCGCGCTTAAAGCGGCTGCGAACAAGTGCTTTGGTGAGGCTTTTGGCGATGTTGCCGACACCAATTTGCTTGACGGCGGCGCCAGCGGCGCGCCGCGTTTCTTCCATACGCAAGAGATCCATTCTGGACATCAATCACTCCCTTTTCGGTGTTGTATTTCCCGGTCCATCCCGGACCGGTGGTGAACCTCGAACGTGCTGGCTGGCGTTCGAGGTCACCTGTCTCCTCGTTAGACATCTTACCGACGAAAACGCATAGCGAAAAGATGTCTTATGCGGGTTAGCTGAGAAACTCGATCAGTGCCTCAGCCAGTCGCTCAGGCTGATCGTGGTGCAACATATGCCCGGCGTCGGGTATGACGGCTTCTCGCAGCTCGCGATAACAGCGGCGATTGGCGTCCATTACCGCCCCATGCATCTTGGCGAAGGGGGAGGCGGATCCGGTGATCCAAAGCGTTTGGGCCTGCGTTTGCGTCCAGCAGGCACGCGATTCCTCCAGGCGGTAGAGGATGGGGTTGCGGGTCCTATGGCGCGGGTCTGCTCGCAGTACAATTTGTTTGCCTTCACTCTCGCGAGCCCAGCAACGGGCAACGAACGCGGCACGATCGTCTCCTAAGCGGGGATTGTTTTTGCTGAGCTTTCTCGCCAGTGCATCGAAGTTCGGATAGTGGCGCGGGGTCCAATCTTCCCGTTGCTGATCCATCCAACTACGGTACCTTGTCGGTGCCTGTTCAGGTCGGGTGGGGGGCAGGCCGAAACCTTCCAAGCTGACGAGCCGACTGACGCGTTGGGGGCGAATGCCCGCATAGAGGGAAGCGATGTTTCCGCCCATGCTGTGACCCACCAAGGCTACGCCGGCATTGGGGCTGAAGTGATCGATGATGATGTCGAGGTCAGCCAGGTATTCCGGAAAGTAGTACCCTCCCTGGGCCCACTCGCTGTCGCCGAAACCCCGCCAGTCCGGCGCGATGAGGTGCCATCCCTGTGGCAGGTGATCGACCAAAAATTGAAAGGAGGCGCCGCAATCCATCCAACCGTGGAGCAACAAAACGGGGGGGGCATCGCTGGAGCCCCAGCGATGAAAGTGGTAACAAAGACCGCGCACCGCGAGTCGCTCGCTCGTGGCGGATCGAATGGTTTGATACATCGTCTCTTCCTGTGTGCTTGCGCTTTTTTTTCGACCCCAGTGCGGTTCATTGCTGCGGATGCCCGAGGCACGAGGGCTGTTTTTTATGGCTTTCGGCAGACCGGGAATGATAGCACCGTTCGTCAGTGGGTTAGGGCGGCGCGCTATCTGCCGATCTGGGATATTGATAGAATGAGCGGATTTCGGTTCGTTGTGTTCGGTGTTTTTTAATGACCTATTGTCTTGCCATTCGTTGCGATCAAGGGTTGGTGTTTGCCTCCGATTCGCGAACCAACGCCGGCGTCGATCAAGTTACGACGTATAGCAAAATGCATGTGTTCGAGTTTCCGGGTGAGCGCATTTTTGTGCTGCTCAGTGCCGGTAATCTGGCCACCACACAAGAGGTTGTGCTCACACTGCAACGTGACTTGGACGAGCACAACGCCGAAAATCTCCGGAGCTTCAGCCATCTTGCGGATGCTGCCGCTTATGTCGGGCGTATCAGTACCCGCGTCAAGGAGGCTTACACTCAGGGGCCCAATCAGGGGTTCAGCCCGGGTGCCAGTTTTATCCTCGGTGGTCAGATCGGCGACTCACCACCGGATATTTACCTCATTTATCCGGAAGGTAATTTCATTACCTGCTCTGCACCGCATCCTTTTTTGCAGGTGGGGGAGAGCAAGTACGGGAAGCCGATTCTCGATCGTGTGATCAGTGCCAAGACTTCGCTGGAGGATGCCGCGCGTTGTGCCTTGGTGTCTATCGACTCGACCATGCGAAGCAACGCGACGGTAGGTCCCCCGATTGAGTTGCTGCTCTATCAAGCCGGTAGTTTGGAAGCATTCCGTCGGCTCAGCTTCGATTTGGATACGCCTTATCTGTCAGCCATTCGCGATGAATGGGCCGGCGCGCTGCGACGGGCGTTCGACGGTTTACCGAGGTTCGATTGGGAATAACGGCCAAGCTCATTCAGCGGACCACCTCATTGTCTTCAAGATAGCGCCGCACGTCGACCGATACCGACAACTTGGTCTTGCCGCCGCCGTAGATTACGCCATTCATAGGAATCACATCGCCGTAGTCTCGCCCCCAAGCCACGGTCACGTGGTGCATGGATGGGCGATGGTTATTGGTGGGATCGAAATCGACCCAGCCATGGTGGGGGCAGTGGACGGAAACCCAGGCATGCGATGCGTCGGCGCCTTGTAACTTGGTCTGTCCTGGGGGCGGTAGGGTTTCCAAATACCCGCTGACGTAGCGTGCCGGCAATCCCAGTGATCGCATGGCCGCGAGAAACAAATGGGCGAAATCTTGGCAGACCCCGCGTTGATGTCGCATTACGGTTCTGATCGGTGTTGCCAGTGTGGTAAAGGTTGGGTCGTACTCGAACTCTGTGTAGATTTGCTCCATCAGAGCGTGCGCGCCTTCCAGCAGGGGGCGGTTCGGAGGGAATGCGCGTTGCGCAAAATCCACGAATTGACGGTGGAGCGGCACATAAGGTGAGGCAAGACAGTATTCGCGAAGGGCCACTTGCTCGGCCGTGGTGGGTGGGTTCAACGAATCGGCGACACGGTTCCAGCTTGGTGATACCGACAGGTTTACCTCCGTAGGCGGTCGCAGGACGATGTCGGTGGAGCTGACGACTTCCAGTCGGCGGTGTGGCTCCTGCACGGCGAAGTAGTGTACCCGGTTGCCATAGTAGTCGAGCCAATCCCGCGACGTTTGTGGTTGCGGCGTGACCGTTAGCGTGGATTCGGCGCAGGTTTGTCGGGGGTGTTCGCGGGGACGTAGACGTGTCTCATTGTGGCACAAGGTGACCGCCTCGCTGTAATCGTAGCGGGTACGGTGAGTAATCAAGTAGCGCACGGCTGATTCCTCGTCACCGGTAGTTAGATGCGCCATAGCTGACGCGTTGCCTGGGGTCGACGCAGGAAGTCGCGGGTCAATGCGTCGGAGCAGGCCCGAATCCGATCTTCCAACAGATTGGACAGTTCGGCCAGAGCGTGCGGTTGTTCCAATGCGTCAGGCGATTCGGTCTCCAGG
Organism: Pseudomonadota bacterium; assembly: GCA_034189865.1. Classification (NCBI taxonomy): domain Bacteria; kingdom Pseudomonadati; phylum Pseudomonadota; species Pseudomonadota bacterium. The sequence goes on from JAXHTV010000008.1 coordinate 25,493, forward strand.
GCGCGGCGGGCTTCCAGGATCAGACGCTGGGCTTCGGTGGGTTTGAGTGATGGCCCCACTTGAGCGGCTGCGAATGCTTCCAAGTCCTGATCAAGCCGCGCTAGATGATGCGCCACCGAGCGGGGGTTTCGCATTTCCAGCAACAACAGGCGAATTACGCCTTCGCGGATAACCAGGCTGGACCCGGCCTGGCGGTATTGATTGAGATTGGTGGCAGCAGCGGCAAACAAACTGGTGGCCAGTTCGGTCTCTTGCGGCAGTCCGGAAACCGGCGCGTGGCGAACGATGAAAACGCCTTGCAGCGCGCGTTCCAAGCGGTGTCCCATTTGGAGTAGCGTCCGGCCTTGCCCCTCATGCATCTCCTCGACGGCGAGCAGTCTAGCCGCGGCAAGTTGAATCTTCAGGCGTCCAAGGGTTTCCGGCAGTGCCCACGGCTCGTTCGCCTGTTGCAAAGCCTGTTCGATGGTATTGGCCAATACCAGGACATCCTGGTTGAGCCAGTCCGCCACCGCGCGCGTATTTCGACTCAGGGCACTCAGGCTGTGCCGCAAACTGCCCGGATTGGTGTTGGCCATTGCCGCAAGAACCCGTGGGATGATGCCTTCAACGGATGGTGCGCGTGCGATGTCCAGCAATTGATCCGCAACGAAATCTTTGTCTGCACCCCCCAACTCGTTGAAGTAGGAGAGCGTCTCCCGAAGAAAGCTGACGAGGTGTTCGGCGCGTGCTGCGTGCCGGCCGAACCAGTACAAGTTGTCCGCCGCGTGGCGGGACAGCGCCGCCTCGGTATGGGCGAACGGCCAGGGGCGGCGGAGCACCGGGCTCAGTCCCAGCTCGCGTTCCGGTTCGGTTGCCAGCACCCAGACATCCTTGGTGATACCGCCCGGTTCCAAACTGACATCCCGGCCATCGGCGTGGGGCGCGATCCGACCGAGCCCCCCCGGCATGACGTAGTGACTGTGCTGATCGGCCACCAGAAAGCTGCGTATCTCCACGGGCTGCGGGATCAAGTGTCGCTCGCCGAGGACAGGCGCCGTGGAGTGCTGCATCGGTTCCTGCGCCACATAGAGGTGCGGCTGGGCTTCGATGCGTTGTTTGAGGTAACTCAACTGTCGACGCGAGAGCAAAGGTCCGACTCGGGGTCGGCCGCCGAGAGAGGGGTGGATGGGGCGAATAATCAACTTGTCCAAACGGTTCAGAACCCGTGCCCGTTCCTGGGGTTGGCCGCACCACCACGTGGCAACCGAGGGTAGGCGCAGGTCTTCTCCCAGGAGCGTTCGGCACAATCGCGGCAGGAAGGCCATCAGGGCAGGATTTTCCAATAATCCCGTGCCCAAAGGATTGGCGGAAATCACGGCTCCCTGCCGCATCAAGTGAACCAGTCCGGGCGTGCCTCGGGTGGATCGTCGATCCAACTCGAGCGGATCACATTCGCGATCCGGCACGCGTCGGAGCAGCACGGCCACTGGCTGGCGGCCACCGACGCTCTGTAACCAGAGATTGCCGTCGGCAACGACCAGGTCGGAGCCCTCGACGAGTTGATAGCCGAGATAATGGGCCAAGTACGCTTGCTCGAAAAACGTATGACTGCGGGCGCCTCCGCTGAGCACCGCAACACGGGGCGATTCCCAACCCAGGCCAGAGAGCCGTCCTAGGGTGTCGCGCAGTGTCTGAAAGAACATACGCAGGCGGTGGGGGTGAGCGTCCCGAAAAATGCTGGGTATCAGGCGCGATAGGGTGACCCGATTCTCCAGTGCATAGCCCATACCGATGGGGGTTTGGGTGTGGTCAGCCGTGACCCACCAGCGACCGTCGTTGGAGCGAGATAAATCGGCGCCGTAAAGAATTAGGCTTCGTCCGCCGGGCGGTCCGATGTCGATGCAACTTCGCAGGAATCCTGGGTGGGCGAACACCAATTCGGCTGGAAGCCAGCGTTCACGCAACAAGCGTCGCGGGCCGTAGAGATCTTCAAGAATGATCTCGAACAGTTGGGCGCGCTGTTGCAGCCCGCGTTCGATGGTTTGCCACTCCAGGCTTTCGATCACCAGTGGAACCGGGTCTAGGGCCCAGGGGCGGTGCACCTCGCCGCGATCTTCGATTCCGATCTGCGACGCGCTGGTGGTGCGCAATAGCCTGTTAGCGTCTTCCCGGCGCTGAGCGAGGCCGGCGATCCCCACTTGGTTGAGGGCATCAATGACATATTTCCAATGGGGGCGAAGTGCCCCAGGCTCGGGGCTCATCTCATCAAAATGGTCGCTCGGGGGAACGTAGGCGTCCAGTAAGTGGGCGGCGCGCTTTGTATTGCTCAACGGGCTCGGTTTTTCCATTGCATGCCGTTGCCTTCCTTGGTTTTGGGGCCGCGTGCGGCCCCGGGGAATTCTCTGGGTTGCACGCTCAGAAGCTCATGCACACTGCTCGAGTTTGGCCGTATCGCCAAAGTAGCAGCTGGAAATATGCGTGTGGCAGTCGGCCAGTTTGACTTGAAGATCATCCATGTAATGATGGAGAGCCGCCGAGTCATTTGCCATCTTTTTAATATCCGCCTGCTGGATTAGGCGTTGCAACCGCGTCACGGGTCGCAGCGCGTCTTCATTGGCTGGTAATTGTTTCAGACATGACTCCATTTCGCCCAAGCAATGAAGCAGTGCACGGGGGAATTTGGTGTCCTGGGTGAGGAAGCGAATCACATCGGCGGCCGTGACGCGGGTGCGCACGTGACGACGATACATCTGGTAGGCAGTCAACGACTTTAGAACACTCATCCACTGGATCCTGTCATAGGCCGTGACCTCGGTCGGTCGTTCTTCCAGCAGATCTTCGGTGCGTACATCGAGGATACGGGTGGTCATATCGGCCCGTTCCAGGTTCCGGCCCAGTCGAATGAACTCGTAGGCTTCATCGTGGCTCATCGTGCCGGCCAATAGCCCGGTGATGAGCTGACAATTGTCGATGATGGTTCGCAAATACTCGTGGCGGCCCCGGCGCGACAAGCCCAGGTTAGCGTGTTCCTCGGCGTAGAAAAACAGCGAGTTCAAATGTTCCCACGCCTCCCGCGGCACGATATCGCGCGTGGTGCGAAGGTTCTCGCGGGCATTGATCAGCGATGAGATCAACGACCCTGGGGTTTTCTTCTGGGATAGCATAAAGCGTAAGACGTTGCGTTCTTCCATCCCCTTATACAAGGCGTCGAAACTTTCACGACTTCCAGTAATCGCGATGAGCGGTTCCCAACCGAAAGTTACGTCTTTCGGAAGGTCTAACACCAAGTTGGCATTGACCGTGATGATGCGCGCGGTGTTTTCCGCTCGTTCTAGGTAACGCGCGAACCAGTACATGTTAGAAGCGACTCGGGACAACATCATGAACACTCCGTTCGTTGTCGAATTGAGCACGGTGGTTTCAGATCGTCTCTTGCTGTGGTTCCACTACCCAGGTGTCTTTGCTGCCGCCACCCTGGGATGAATTGACCACCAACGACCCCTTGCGCAGAGCGACCCGCGTGAGCCCACCCATGGTCACAAAGATTTCGCTGCCGGACAGAATGAAAGGCCGCAAATCCACATGCCGCGGCTCGATGCCTTCGTCGCACAGGGTGGGAACGGTGGATAAGCTCAAGGTGGGTTGAGCAATATAGTTACGGGGATTTTCCTGAATGAGCGTGGCGAACTGTTCCCGTTCTTTTTTGGTGGAGTTCCGTCCCACCAACATGCCATAACCGCCCGACTCGTTGGCCGGTTTGACGACTAGCGATTCCAGGTTGGCCAGCACGTACTCCCGGTCCTTGTCTTCCATGCAACGGTAGGTGGGCACGTTGGGGATCAGGGGTTCCTCGTCCAGGTAGTATCGGATGAAGTCCGGCACGAACGAGTAAACGACTTTGTCGTCGGCCACGCCCGCACCCGGCGCATTGGCCAGTGCAACTGTTCCTTTACGCCATGCGCGCATCAGTCCCGGGACGCCCAATGTTGTGTCGGTGCGAAAACACTCCGGGTCGAGGAAATCGTCGTCGATGCGCCGGTAGATCACATCCACGCGTTCCGGACCGGCGATGGTTTGCATGTAGACACAATCGTCATCGTCAACAAGCAGGTCGGATCCCGTGACCAATTCCACACCCATTTGCTGTGCCAGATAACTGTGCTCGAAATACGCCGAGTTATAGATTCCGGGTGTGAGGACCACAATGCACGGGAAGTCGGCTGGGCGAGGAGAGAGCGAGGCGAGGGTGTCAAACAGCTGGGCCGGATAATCGTCGACCGGCAAAATGCTTTGATCCTGGAACAGTTCGGGAAACACGAATTTCATCACCAAGCGGTTCATCATCATGTACGACACGCCCGATGGAACCCGCAGATTGTCCTCCAGCACGTAGAGCGTGCCGTCCTTGTCACGGACCAGATCGCTGCCGCAGATGTGTGCCCAGACATCAAATGCTGGCCGGATGTGGCGGCACTGGGGCCGGAAATTCCGCGAACTGCGAATCAATTCTTCCGGGAATACTTTGTCTTTCAGGATTTTTTGTTTGCCGTAGACGTCCGCGAGGAAATGGTTGAGTGCCGCCACCCGTTGTTTCAAACCGGCTTCGGTGCGGCGCCACTCGTCGGCGGCGATCACCCGAGGAATCATGTCCATGGGCCACACGCGATCGATGTTCTGCCCCTCGCTATACACGGTGAAGGTGATGCCCATCGCTTTGATTTCGAGGGCTGCGGCCGCTTGGCGGGCCCGAAGCTCCTCCAAACCCAAAGTTTGGATATAGCCGGTGAGGCCGCGCGCCGCGGGTCGAGGGCCTTTCGGCCCGATCAGTTCGTCGTGCAGTTGGTCCACAGGGTACTTGAACCAGTCAATCTCCCGCGTCGGTGGAGACTTTCGGTCGACTGTGGACGTCGTGGGAGGCGAGGCCGTTTCTTTCACCATGTGTCAAAAACTCCTAAAGATGCCGCGATCCCTAGCCCGTTTGGACGCTTTAGAGCGACGAAGCACGAAACGTGCCCACGTCAGTTTATTGCGGCTTAGATAACATGCCAATGGGTTTCGGTTCGCCGATTGCGCGACTGGACGTGTTCGGTCCGCAGACGTCTGGCGAGCCGCTTTTGCGATGGACTGTAATATCATGTGCCGGTGCCGCTTTGCCGGCCCGGACACCTGCCGTTTTGGTTAGCGTATCGGGCATACCAAGCGCTTTAAAATCGATCGATTGCACCATAAAAGTGCGCCACTTCCACGGACTTGGTCGGCTGCGGTCGAACTCGGAGCGAATCGGTGGCGACCTGGCAGCGTATTTTCCTGGATTGGAGGTGGCGTTTATCCGATTTAAGTTGTAACAATTGCCTATAAGCAGATCCCTGTCCCCCTTTGGATTTTTCGGGGGCGGAGGTCTCTGCGGAAACGGCCGCCCATACCGATTGGATTGGCCTTGTTTGTAACCGACAGCAGGGTTGGCCCGGCGCATGCATGAAATGTCAGTGTGCATGAGCTTGTTGGATGAAGTGGAATCCGTCGTGCGGCAACATGGCGGTGGCACTGTGGTGCGTGTGGAGCTTCGAATCGGCCCTTTGGCCGGTGTCGAAATCCCGCTGCTCGAAGAAGCCTTCAAGTTCGCTCGCGAAAACACCTGTGCGGCCAAGGCCACGCTGCAGATCGAGCCGATTCAGGTGCGCGTGCGTTGCATGTGCTGTGGCGCGGAATCCGCGGCCAACCCCAACCGACTTGTCTGTTCGGCCTGCGGCGAGTGGCGAACGGCGTTGATCCAGGGCGATGAGATGTTGTTGATGCGCGTGGAGCTGGAATGTGATCGGGCCAGTGAGTCAAACTGAGTACAAACAGACCGTCCGGTGGGGTGCGATTTATGTGCAATGACTGCGGCTGCGGTATAACGGACCTCGGGCAGCGTTTTGTTACGATCGATTCGTCGTCGGGCCAGGGCACGACGGCCGTTGGCGTGATGCGCCGTTTGTTACACGCGAATGACCATCAGGCGACCCATAACCGTGCGCATTTCGATCAGCGAGACATCCTCGCCGTCAATCTCATGTCTTCTCCGGGATCGGGAAAGACAGCGCTGTTAGAGGCCACTATCGACGCCTTCGGGAACGAGTTGGCGGTCGCCGTGATCGAGGGGGATCTGGAGACTGAAAACGATGCCCTTCGAATTCGCCGAAAAGGCGTGCCTGTTCACCAAATCACCACCGGTACGGCCTGCCATCTCGATGCCCACATGGTGCACGGTGCCTTGCACCATCTCGATTTGGACGGCATCGACGTGTTGTTCATCGAGAACGTGGGTAATTTGGTGTGTCCCGCCAGTTTCGATCTGGGTCATCATCTGAATGTCACGCTTTTGTCGGTGACCGAAGGTGACGACAAGCCAGCCAAGTACCCGGTGATGTTCCGGGCTGCCGACGCGATGGTCTTAACCAAGACTGATCTGCTGCCTTTCTTGGATGACTTTGATCCTGATCGGGCAACGCAACATTTGCGCGCGCTGGCCAATCCGGCACCGGTGATCTCGCTTTCCGCTCGCACCGGTAGTGGCATGGAATCCTGGCTCGATTGGCTGCGTGCCGCGGTCGAGGCCCAACGCGCGCGCGTGCGACGAAACCAGACCAGCTATCCGAAGTTGCAGCGCGAGGGTTTGCGCCGGCACGAGAGCGATACCGGGGCCATGCACGAACCAGATTCCTGATATCGCAACGCGCATGTGGTTGCGGCGTTTCTGACGTATTGTCCAGCGTGAACAGTGAGTTGAACCTGAGGGGTATCAACTCGGTATATCGGCCAGTTAGTAGGAGGCTTAGATGACGATTCGCGTGGCCATTCACCACAAGACGCACTACGAGTACAGCAGTCCCGTCGCGTTGTCGCCTCATGCATTCCGCTTACGGCCAGCCGTTCACTCGCGCACCCCCATCGAAGCTTATTCGTTCAGGGTTACGCCCAAGAAGCATTTCATTAACTGGCAACAGGACCCCTTCGGTAATTTTCTGGCGCGGGTTGTTTTTTTGGAAAAGACCCGGGTGCTGGATTTCGAAGTGGATTTGATTGCCGACATGACGGTGATCAACCCGTTCGATTTTTTTGTCGAGGAGTTCGCCAAGCACTATCCCTTCCAGTATCCGCCACAGCTCTTGAAGGAGTTGGCTCCCTATCTGGAAATTCGCGAAGACGGGCCGGAATTGAAAAAGTGGCTGGCGTCGATCAAGGCCGACAACAAGCCTGAAATTGTCGATTTCCTGGTGGAGACCAATCAGCGCTTGCAGAAAGACATCGGCTACGTGATTCGCATGGAGCCCGGCGTGCAGAGCTGCGAGGAGACCTTGTCCAAGGCTCTGGGTTCGTGTCGGGATACTGGCTGGTTATTGGTCCAGATCATGCGCCATCTTGGACTGGCCGCCCGCTTCGTATCGGGTTATTTGATCCAGTTGACCGCGGATGTGAAGTCCCTGGACGGGCCCAGTGGCCCGAAAGCCGACTTCACCGATTTGCATGCCTGGTGTGAGGTTTACGTTCCCGGCGCCGGATGGGTCGGGCTGGATCCCACCTCAGGACTGTTCGCCGGCGAAGGTCACATCCCATTGGCCTGCACACCGGGACCGGAGAGTGCGGCGCCGATCACGGGTGATTTCTGGGGTAACGACGACACGGAGGTGGAGTTTTTTCATTCCAATGAGGTTCGGCGCTTCCACGAGGATCCGAGGGTGACCAAACCCTACACCGAGGATCAGTGGTCGAGAATCCAGACCCTCGGCCAATATGTCGATCGCCAACTGGAAGCCGGTGATATCCGTTTGACCATGGGTGGGGAGCCGACCTTCGTCTCCATCGACGATATGGAGTCGGCTCAGTGGAACATTGCAGCACTGGGTGCCCACAAGCGTGAGCTGGCTGGCAACCTATTGGGGCGGCTTTGGCGTCGATTCGGTTCGGGAGGCGTGTTGCAACACGCCCAGGGCAAGTGGTATCCCGGCGAGCCGTTACCCCGTTGGTCACTGGGCTGTTTCTGGCGGGCCGACGGGACATCCATTTGGCGCCGGCCGGAGCTTTTGGCCGAGGATGGCAAGGACTACGGCTGCGATCACCGCGAAGCGGCCCGTTTCGCCGAGGCGCTGACGCAGACCCTGGGGATCGATCCGGACTACGTCGCTCCGGCCTATGAAGATGTGTTTTACCAGAGCTGGGAAGCCGAGAACTTGCCGGTTGATCTGGATCCGCTCAAGGCGGCCAAAAAAGACACCGACGAGCATCGACGACTGGCGGCGCTGTTAAATCGGGGTTTGGAAACCCCTGCTGGCTACGTCCTTCCGCTGCGCTGGGATGACGACGGTCAGTCTTGGGTTAGCGTGCATTGGCCATTCCGGCGTAATCAACTGTTTCTGACGCCCGGGGATTCGCCTATCGGATACCGTCTGCCCCTTGATCGGCTGCCGTGGCGGGCACGGGAGCGGCGCCGCAAAGAGCCGGCAGTGGAGCGGAGTCTGTTCGAACCCTTGCCACCGCTGGGTGACTACTACGGCGAAGTGACTCGTCGGTTCAGTCGCGTGAGTCAGATCAATTTGGCTCAGGATCGACGCCAGGAAATGCCACTGGCGGATAATGGGCCGGCGTTCGAGGATGCAGCGACGGATCGTGTCACGGACGTGTTTCACACCGCGCTGTGTGTGGAAGCCCGAGAGGGACGGATCCATATATTTATGCCGCCGCTTGTTCACTTGGAGCATTTTCTTGATTTGGTCGCCAGCATCGAAGCGACTGCCGATCGTCTGGATATGCCAGTACGGTTGGAAGGCTACGAGCCACCCCATGATTACCGCCTGAAGCGCTTGATGGTGACGCCCGATCCCGGCGTCATTGAGGTCAACGTGCATCCCGCCCACAACTGGCGGGAATTGGTGGACATCACAGAATCCTTGTATGAAGAGGCGCATTTTTCGCGGCTGGGTACGGAAAAATTCATGCTCGATGGGCGTCATGCGGGTACCGGTGGTGGCAACCATGTCACGCTCGGGGGGGCAACGCCCGCTGACAGTCCTTTTCTCCGGCGGCCGGATTTGCTTCGAAGCCTGATCACCTACTGGCAGCACCACCCGGCCTTGTCCTATTTGTTTTCCGGCTTGTTCATCGGTCCGACCAGCCAGGCACCCCGCGTGGATGAGGCACGCGACGACAGTTTGTACGAGTTGGAGATTGCCTTTCGCGAAATGCCGGAAGGCGAAGTACCCGAGCCCTGGTTAGTCGACCGGCTGTTGCGGCATCTTCTGGTGGATGTGACTGGCAACACCCACCGTGCCGAGTTCTGCATCGATAAACTGTATTCGCCCGATAGTCAGCGTGGGCGTTTGGGCTTGGTCGAGTTTCGGGCCTTCGAAATGCCGCCGCACGCGCGTATGGCTGCGGTTCAGATGCTGTTGCTGCGAACCTTGATCGCCTACTTTTGGCATCGACCTTACAAAAAGGATCTGGCGCGCTGGGGGACCGAATTACACGACCGCTTCATGTTGCCGCATTACGTCGCGCGCGACATGGAGGACGTCGTTTTGGACTTGCGTAACGCGGGCTTTGCGTTCGAAGCCGAGTGGTTGGATCCGTTCTTAGAGTTTCGCTTTCCCCACTACGGCACGGTCCGTGTGGGGGATATCAAACTGGAGCTGCGCTGGGCCATCGAGCCATGGCACGTGTTGGGTGAGGAAGTCTCGAATGTGGGGACGGCTCGGTTCGTGGACTCGTCGGTGGAGCGGGTTCAGGTCAAACTTAACGGCTTGACCGACAGTCGTTACGTGCTGACTTGCAACGGACGCCGGGTTCCGCTGCATAACACTGGAACTCAGGGCGAGTATGTCGCCGGCGTGCGCTACCGGGCATGGCAGCCACCTTCGGCGCTACATCCCACCATCGGCATCCATTCGCCCTTGGTCTTCGACATTATCGACACCTGGCATGGCCGATCCATCGGCGGATGTACCTACTACGTAGGGCATCCAGGCGGTCGACATTATGATGTGTTCCCCGTCAATGCTTATGTGGCCGAAACCCGACGCGTGAGCCGGTTTTGGGGTTTCGGGCATACCCCCGGGAGAATTGAACCGCCGCCTGAGTACGCACGAATGGGACAATTTGTTCCCGAAGGCAGTGGTCTCGGTCCCGCTCAGCCACCCACGGAGGATGTCAATCCCGACTACCCTCACACCTTGGATATGCGCAAGCGATCCCGTTGGCGAATGTCTTAAGTCCGTACTTGGATCAAGCTCTCGGCGCATTTCGCCTTGCACACTGTGAGCGTGCGAGGGGTGGCGTTGTAGCGGACGCCGTGAATGGTTTGCGACTTGAGCGAGAGAACTTGATCGATGAATGCTATGGATTTGCCGGAATACCGGATCGCCCACCGCGTTGCGGATGCCCGAATATCTGCCATTAAAGAAATGGCCATGTTGAGCGCCCGTATTGAGGGTGCCGCATCATTGACCTGGGGATTGCCTTCGTTCCAAACGCCCGAGTGGATTCGCGAAGCGGTCGCCGGATCGTTGGCCATCGACCCCGACATCGGCAAGTACGCGCTGCCCGACGGATTACCCGTTTTACGGCAACTGGCCGCAGAGCGGCACGCACGTGAGACGGGGATATCGGTCGACGTCGATCATCACGTGATGATCACCGCCGGTAACATGCAGGCGCTCAATACGCTTTTTCATGTGCTGATCAATCCCGGCGACGAGATCATTCTGACCGACCCCGGCTTTGCTTCGCACTTTCAGCAGGTCCAGATCTGTGGCGGTCTGTCGGTGCACTGGGCGCTGGATGAGGCCAACGGCTGGCGCCTGAATGTTGATGCCCTGCCGCAATTGATTACCCCACGTAGCAAAGCGATCGTGTTGGTGTCGCCTTCCAATCCCACGGGTGCCATTTTTGAGCGTGAGTCTTTGTTGCGCGTCGGTGAGATCGCCCGAGCCCACAATTTGTTGGTGATCTTGGATGATCCCTATTCCGCCTTCACCTATGAGCACCGGGAGGAATATTTCAATTTGGCCTCGGTCCCCGCACTGCGCGAGCGAGTGATCTACTGCTTCACGTTTTCCAAGTGTTACGCTATGAGTGGCTGGCGTTTGGGGTATATGATTCTGCCGTCGGCGTTAAAGCGGGAAGCGTTGAAGGTCCATGATGCCACCATGATTTGCGCGCCGCGTATCTCTCAAGTCGCCGGTGTGGCCGCCTTGCGTCATGACATTGATCCGTTCGAAGAATTCGAGGCTGTCCTGGCCCGGCGGCGAGCATTGATTTGCGAGCGGTTGGATCACATGAGTCATGTGTTCCGTTATTCCCGGCCACAGGGCGCCTACTACGTATTTCCTCGGATTGTGGCGCCGCATCAAGACGCGTGGGAGTTCTGCCGACGCTTGCTGGAAGAGGCGAGCGTTACACTGACGCCGGGCAGCGCGTTCGGCCCCTCGGGTGAGCATCACGTCCGAATGGCCTATTGCGTATCGGACGACACCATCAACCAAGCTTTTGACCGGATGGAGCGCTACTTCGGACGCGAAGGGCGATGAATCCGCAGGCTCTGCAGGCGACCTAACGCAATCGCCGAATGATCGGCGGTATGATTAACAGCGAGGCGATGACGCCCCCGAACACGCCCCATAGTTGAGCCTGTTTCGAGAGATAAATGTCCGGCCGAAAACGCGCCGTCACACCCGGAACGCTGGTGAGGTCGCCGCTGCCGCTGCCCACTACCAATTGCCCCTTCATACCTTTTTCCATGTGCTGAGCCAAATCGCAGTGGACCAGGTAGGTTTTGTTGTCGCTGGGTACGATGAATGTGCCTTTCTTGGTGGCACCGCCGACTGCTTCCAAATGGAACATGCCCTGAGGATAGAGGTACTTGGGCAGGTTGTGCACCATAAACTGATGGCGGATCGCATCTTCATTGATGAACGTCACGGTGATTCGACTGCACGGTTCGACACGAAACTCGTGATCGCTCATACCGAATATGTCGCCGTGGTAGGGCTCTGCATACTGGGTCCCGGCGCGAACGGTAAATTCATAATCGCGCGAAATCTCTGCGCAGTCTTTGGGCAATTGGTCGGTATTGAAATTCATGACCATGCCTTCTGCATCGAAGGTCATCGCATGGCCGGCATGCCCGGAGTGATC